>JAUNAF010000017.1 GCA_030527715.1 Eubacteriales bacterium | reverse complement strand
GGCGACAGTGGTTCGACCACAAACGGAAGCAGCTCAAAGAGTGACAGTGGGTCTGCCACAAATGACAGCAGCGCAAAGGACACCGGGGCAACAGCATCAGAGACAGAAAAGAAGGATCCTGCAGGACAGCAGTCAACAGAGATCAGCAATGCCTATGCGAGATTCAGTGTTTCTTCTCTGCCTCTGCAGATCGGCAAGAAATCGGATGCGCTGACACAGGCACTTTCCTATGCGGCTGGCGACCGGATCATCAGCTGGTCTTCCAACAAACCCAAGGTGGTAGAGGTAAACAAAATTACCGGACAGATCCGCGCGAAGAAGAAGGGATCTGCAGTTATCACAGTGACTCTGGCCAGTGGAAAGACAGCGTCCTGCAAGATAAAAACTCAGAAAAAGCCGGTAAAGACAAAGAAGCTCAGTGTTGAGAGTAAAAATCTTCAGCTCGGCAAGGGAAGCAGATACCAGCTGACGGTGGCGAGAACTCCGCTGACAGCATCAGATAAACTGACATTCACTTCCTCAAATAAGAAGGTGATCAAGGTGAACGGTAAGGGTCAGCTGAAGGCACTGAAAAAGGGAAGTGCGAAAATCACAGTCAGATCTGCAAACGGAAAGAAACTGGTCATTAAAGTCAAGGTAAAATAGTCAGGACAGCAGTGAGGCAGCAGAAGGGAGAAATTCGATGATTGTAACGGTATGTATGAATCCAGCAATCGATAAGACTGTGGAAATCGAAGAGATGGTGCATGGCGGTCTGAATCGTATCCGAAAAGTGGAGAAGGATGCCGGCGGCAAGGGAATCAATGTTTCCAAAACCATTGCAGCGCTCGGCGGTACATCCACTGCCACAGGCTTTCTGGGTGGAAGTGCAGGCAAAGTGATCACAGATACATTGAAAGAACTTGGCATTGCAAATGATTTTGTTGAGATCGACGGCGAGACCCGCACAAATATGAAGGTCTTTGAGAATGACGGTACAGTGACGGAACTGAACGAGCCGGGCAGTGTGATCACAGAAGAGCAGCTTGCACAGCTGATGGAGAAAATCGACGGGTACGCAGAAGAAGGAACACTGTTTGTATTATCCGGCAGTATTCCCAAAGGTGTGCCGAAGGATATCTATGCACAGATCATCCGAAGAGTAAAGGCAAAGGGAGCTGCGGTTCTGCTGGATGCAGATGGGGAACTGTTTCGAAATGCACTGACAGCGGGACCGGATATGATCAAACCGAACCATGTAGAGCTGGAAGAGTATGCAGGACTTTCAGAGAATGCTTCTGAGGCAGAATTGTGCGCAGCAGTGGAAGCACTTCGTGCAAAGGGCATTCGCAATACTGCAGTTTCGATGGGAAAAGAAGGTGCACTGTTCCTTCTGGATGGTTACGAGGTGCGCTGCCCGGCACTCTCGGTAAAGGCACATTCTACGGTCGGTGCCGGGGATGCCATGGTCGCAGCACTCAGCCTTGCATGGGAGAAAAAGCTGTCAGCCGAGGAGACGGTGTGTCTATGTATGGCAGCCTCTGCCGGAGCAGTCATGACGATCGGCACCAAGCCGCCGACACTGGAACTGGTCACAGAGCTGAAAAAACAGGTGAAGATCTGCCCGCTGCAGCAGAGAGAAGCAGGTGTGCGCAGACTGTACAGAAATCTGGTAGACAGTGTGAAGGAGTCTGAAATCAAGCTGGGATATGATTACGGCGCACTGCGTCTGTTCTACCCGCTGGCGACCCTGAATCATCTTCTTCAGATGCAGGTGTCCGCAGCAGAAATGCAGAAGGTACTGGAAGCATTCGCAGGCTGTGAAAAAGAAACTCTTGGTGCGCTGGAGATCTCCGCAGCAGGAGAGAGATTTTCCGTACTTGTTCCTGCAGAAGGAGTGAAATATGTTCATGAGCATGTGGAAGCATCTGAATTTCTGAAGGAGCTGGTGTCACAGACTGCGGCACATGGATGCAGCCTGGAAAAGGCAGAGGCTGTTTTCCACAGATACTCAGACCAGGTAGTCTGCAAAAAGATGGACCATGGCGAATTTGACGAGGTATTGTATTTCGCAGATGGAAAACCGGATGACTATCTCTACTGTCTGCATGAAGAAGGCGGTCATATCACCTATCACCGTTTTGACAGAGAAGATTATCAGGACTTTGGATTCTGATACAGTGACTTGACCTGATTTTCATTTTTGAATTTCAGGTCAATTCTGAGTAATACAACATACATACAAAAAATGCTGCACCGGATGTTCCGATGCAGCATTTCTTTTTAAGGAAACTTACATATAAAATCTATCTGAAATCGCATGGCTCTGAATAGTGACAGTTTAATTATAACATACTACAGGATAACCTTTTGAAACTGTCTCATAGATCAGTGCGGCAGCTTCCGTCGGCAGGTTGATGCAGCCGTGGGAGCCGTTGGAACGGAAGATATCTCCGCCGAAGGAGGCTCTCCAGTTTGCATCATGCAGGCCGATGCCTCCGTTAAACGGCATCCAGTACTGAACAGGTGTGGAGTAGTCAGCACCTGTGAGGACTGCCGGGGACTGCTTGTATTTGAGAGAGTAGACACCACCCGGAGTCTGTCGGTCTGTGCCGTAGGTTCCGGAAACACATTCCGTCTCAAGGAGAAGTTTTCCGGCTTTGTACAGCCATACCTTCTGATTGGTAAGATCGACCTCCACATAGCTGCGGCCGATATCATTGCCGCGGGTGTAGCTTCCAGCTGTCTGGGACCAGACCGGAGTAATGTAGGAAGAACCGGTATTCTGAAGTCCTGCCAGCAGAGCTTCAGCGGTCGCAGTGGTGTCGAGTACCCAGCCGTAATCTCCTTTGTAAAGTGTGATCGTGCTTCCACCGGAAGTGGTGAACTGCCTGGGAACACCCTTGGTATTATACTTTTCAGCGAGTGAGTCAGCATAATTCAGGAAAGCCTCACGCACAGTCGGAAGCGTGTGATCTTCATTCTCTGTCATCCATTCAGAGATCGTATCTGCAGTCAGAACCTCACGGGTGCCGCCGAAAAACATGATCAGACGAAGATTCTGATAAGCACCTCCCGGAGCATAAGGGTTGACGAGATCGGTATCGGCAAAAGCGGTGGAGCTGATCCAGGAAGGATTGAAGAACCAGCGCTGATTTTCTTTGCCGGTAAAGCTCTGCAGAGAAACAGTCGCACCATTGCAGGCAGTGCTTTCATCCAGAGTCAGATAACTGAAGTCTTGGCGGGACTTGATATAGAAAGAACCATCGCCGCAGCGCTGAAGCAGCCAGGTCTGGGAAGGATCGGTCAGAATCTCTTTTACAGCTTCAGTCTCAGTTTCCGTGAAAAATTCTGTTTCTGTGGAAACGATTGATTCTGTGATGTCCTCTGTGTCTGAAGGTACTTCGGTGTCAGAAGTCTCAGAAGCAGTCTCTGCCTCAGATGCGATCTCGGAGTCAGTGGATGCTTCGTCAGGAACCGCGGTTTCAGATTCTGATTCAGTCTCAGTAACAGCCGCAGTCTCGGATTCAGACTCAGTGACAGCCGTGGTTTCAGATTCGGATTCAGACTCAGTGACAGTTTCGGATTCAGTCTCAACCTCGGTCTTTGTCTCGGTTTCAGTTTCTGTCTCTGTCTCCTCGACCGGTGGTTCTATAATGATGAGATCCGTCAGTGTGACATCACCGAGAGAAAATTCGCTGTCTGTGTCGGTTCGGCTTAAAACTTTGCCGGAGGTGAGGGCGCCGATTCTGCAGAATCGGCTGGAAGTCATATCTACATAAAATTTCTGCTGGTTGACATCCAGAGACTGGTAAGTCTGGAGTTCCGTGCCGTCTGTTCTCGTCTCGTCTACAGTACAGGTGCGGAGATCCAGGACATAGTCCGGAGCGGACGCTGAAGAGATCTCATAGATACCTGTGGAGAGGACCGGTGTTTCTGCAGCTTCTGCAGAGGTGCCGGCGGCAAGACTGAGAACCAGTGCAGCTGACAGGCAGAAGGAAGTAAGTCGCTGTTTTTTCATAGTTGCCTCCTGAATTTAATATTAAAACAGTGCAGCTATTCAGAACCCATCTCGAAAATGCTTTGCATTTCCTCAATGCGGCTTCTCACCCTATGATTTCGATTTGAATTTTGTGCTTACAGGCAAGCTTAAACACAAAATCTGAAGGGAAATCGCATGGCTCTGAATAGTCACAGACAGTGTAACATATTTGGCCTGTAAATGATAGAAAACGAACAGAAAAAATATATTTGACTATATACAAAATGAAAAAAATGGGTTATTATGTGTAAAATGCTTAATTTAAAGCGTCAACGCTTTAAAAAAATAAAGTTCAGGGAGGATGAACATATGAATAAGAAGGTACTTGCAGGTTTCACATCACTCTTCATGGCTGGATCCCTGGCGGTCTGCGGCATGGGTATGACAGCATTCGCAGAGGACAGTGCGGACGCACAGATCAGTGGAAAGAAGGTTTCTATTCTGACACCGTATCTGAGCTCTGTGACGACAAAACAGATGGTAGACACACTGACTTCAGGCCTGGAAGGAGCCGGAGCCGAGGTAAATGTAGTAGATACAAAGAGTGATTTCGGCGAGCTGGCGAGCAGAATCGAGGATGTGGTGACCACAAATGCGGATGCCATGATCCTGGTCAGTGCAGATCCGAATCAGGTAAAGACACAGCTTAACGAGGCATTTGAGGCAAACATTCCGGTATTCGGAGTGGACAGCGGATATATCGAGGGCATGCAGGTGAATGCAACCTCTGACAATTATGCCATGGGAGAGGCGATGGCAAAGTATCTCTTTGAAGATCTGATGAATGAGGAAGGTACCGTGATCGCGCTGACCTACCGCCCGCATCCGGGTGTGGTAAAGAGAAGTGAGGCCTTTGATGATCTGATCGGCAATTATCCGAATATTACACTGATCACCGAGCAGGAGGTCAATGTAGAGGCAGGACCGATCGAGAGTTCCAGAGAGATCATGGAGAGTCTGCTGCTTGCAAATGCGGAGAAGGATTCCGTGACAGCAGTATTCTGTGCATGGGATGAGCCGGCGATCGGTGTTACACAGGCACTGCAGGAGGCAGGACGTGATGAAGTGATCGTGACCGGTGTGGATGGAAACAGCCAGGCAGTGGAGCTGATCAACAGTGATTCCAATCTGAAGGCGACGATGTCCCAGAACTTTGACGGCATGTGTGATATCGTTATCAGCGATATCGTGACCCTGCTCTCCGGAAATGAAATCGAGACCGGAGAGAAATATGCACCGGGTGAACTGATCAAAGCCGAATAACACACAGGAAGAAGAAAACATGGTCCGGCTGCGCGGTGCAGACCGGACCATATTTTATCTCCGTCGGGAAGACGCCCGCCTCTGCAGGCGGTGCGTCAAAGCGAGCTTGACTTGAACGCGGATCGCGAAGGTCCGCTTTATACGATACAGCAGGCCAAAAGCCTGTATTTGGAAGAAAAACTGGGAGAAAAATATGCTTCTGAGTACAAAGAATATTGAGAAACAGTTTCACGGCGTTTATGCCTTAAAAGAGGTCAGTCTGGAGATCGAGAAGGGAGAGATCCTCGGTCTGGTCGGAGAAAACGGTGCCGGAAAGTCCACACTGATCAAGATCCTTACCGGAGTGTATTCCCTGGATGCGGGCAGCATCCTCTGGAACGGCGAGGAGATCCATATTGAAAATCCGCATCAGAGCCAGGGTCTGGGGATCCATGTCATTCATCAGGATCGTCAGCTGGTACCGACCTTTTCCGGATATGAGAACTGCTATCTCGGACAGGCCTATGAGGTCAGACCTTATGGAAAGATCGACTGGAAAAAGATGTACGCGAGAGTGGATGCACTGGCTGAAAAATGGGGAATAGAGATGGATTTCCGTCAGCCTGCGGCACGTCTTTCACCCCCGGAGCAGACCATGCTCTGCATCCTTCATGCACTGATGACAGAGTGCCGGCTGCTGATCCTGGATGAGCCGACGGCATCTCTGACAGACCGTGAGACGGAGATCCTGTTCAGAATGATCCGCAGGCTGAAGGAACAGGGAGTGTCGATCCTCTATGTGTCTCATCGTATGGACGAGATCATGACGCTGACAGACCGCGTGACGATCATGAAAAACGGCAGTATTTCAGGTACCTTTGCGACTGCAGAGATCACAAAGGAGGATCTGATCCGGCGCATGACAGACAACTGGGTCAGTACACAGGAGGAGAACGGGCGCAGCGCATCCGGAGAGGTGCTGCTTTCTGTGGAACATCTGGTTTCGGAGGACGGAAGAGTGAAAGATATCAGTCTGACAGCGCACCGGGGAGAGATCCTCGGAATCTTCGGACTGGGAGGAAGCGGCCGCACAGAGTTTCTGGAAACACTGTACGGATATCGCGCAAAGAAAGAAGGAACCATCCGAATCGGGAAGCAAGTGATCGAAAAGAGTTCCCCGGCAGATTCCATCCGCAATCGCATGGTCATGATCTGTGAGGACCGCCGCGGGATGGCTCTGGTCATGCCGTTCAATATCCGGAAAAATATCACGCTGTCCGTGCTCGGAAAGTATTCCGGAAAAGGAATCATTCGCGGACGGAAGGAAAAGAACGGGGCAAAAGAGAGTATTTCACTGCTGGGTATCAAGTGCAATGGCCCGGAGCAGTATGTGGGAGAGCTGTCGGGAGGAAATCAGCAGAAAGTCGTATTTGCAAAGGCACTGCAGTCAGATCCGGAGATCTTTCTGTGTGACGAGCCGACACAGGCAGTGGATGTAAAGACAAGGCAGGAGATACACAGACTGCTTCGCCGCCGTGCGGACGAGGGCTGTACGGTGCTGTATGTATCCTCGGATCTGCAGGAGATCCTGGAAGTATCCGACCGTGTGCAGGTGATCTCACACGGAACATCCGGGGCTGTAATGGAAAACAAAAATCTGACATCTGAGCAGGTGCTTCGATGCTGTTATCAGGAGGCATAACAATGAAATCTATGAAATCTGTAACAAATGCGCTGAAGGCGTACGGAACCATCCTGGCCGGGTTGGTGATCATTTTGGTATTCAGTATTCTGCGTCCGGCTGCCTTTTTCACGGTGCCCAATCTGATCAATGTAACCAGACAGATCTCGCTGCTGGTCGTGATCGCTATCGGAGCCACACTGGTGATGAGTGTGGAGGAATTTGATCTTTCCGTCGGAGCACTGGCCAGCCTTGGCGGCGTGACGGCAGCGAAACTGGCAGTCGCGGGCGTACCGCTGGTACTCTGCTTTCTCCTGCCGATCCTGCTGTGTTTCTGCATCGGATTTCTGAACGGATGGATCGTCACAAAATTCCGTGTGCTGTCATTTATCACAACACTGGCGATGAGTACGATCCTGAGCGGAGTCGTTTTCTGGCTGTCCGGAGGCGCAACGATTTTTGAAAATATTCCGGACGGATTTACCTGGCTCGGCTCCAAAAGGATCCTTGGCATCCCGCTGCTGAGTCTGATCATGCTGGTGCTGATCCTGATTTTCTGGTTTGTCATGAGACACACCGTATTCGGAAGAAAACTCTATGCGATCGGAGGCAATGTGAAATCCTCCGAGATCTCAGGAATCAATGTCAAAGTAAATAAAAATCTGGCATTTGCGATCTGCGGAGCCTTATCTGCACTGACCGGCGTGATGCTGGCGTCCAGACTCGGTTCGGCACATCCGACCGGAGGAGACGGCTACTTTATGAATTCCTATGCGGCAGTCTTTCTGGGAAGGACCGTGTCCAGAGAAGGTGTTCCGAATATCTGGGGAACCTTTGTGGGAGCAGCGATTCTGGGAATTCTCGCAAACGGACTGACGATCATGCAGGTGCCGTCCTATCTGCAGGATATTCTGACCGGTGTGATCATCATCGGTGCCGTGATCGTGCAGAGAGTGACTGCCGGAAAGAAGGAGTAAGGGATGAAAGAAATCTGTTCAGAAAGAAATCGAAGAGTCATCTGTGAAAAGAAGGATCTGATCGTCGGCTATTTTGTGGCCGGCTATCCGGATAAAGAAAGTTTTTTTGAAGTGCTCAGAGAGGCAAAGCGTGCGGGCGTGGATATCTTTGAGATCGGATTTCCGGCGGCTGATCCGGTGGCAGACGGACCGGTCATCCGCGAAGCGATGGCGCAGGTCGAGAAAGAGATCGTCTGCAGCCTGGATTACTGGAAACAGATCCGTGAAGCGCTGGATGCTCCGATCTGGCTGATGGGCTACCGCGCGGATCTGCTCGATACGGGAAAATATCTGGAGCTGGCCCGCGAAAAATGTTTTGACGGCATCGTTGTGCCGGATATTGAGGAGACCACAGGCAGAGAACTGCAGGAGGAAATGAAGGAATACGGCCTGGACGTTGTCGGAATGATCGGTCCGAACAGCAGGCTCTCCGACAGTGCCAACTGCCTGTCAGAGTTTCCGATCATTTATCAGATGCTCTATGACGGAGTGACCGGAATTCCGGTAAACAATGACAAGTATAAGGATATCCTCAGACTCAGCCGGTCCATGGAGGATACCTATGTATTTGCAGGTTTTGGCATCAGTACCAATGAGCGCGCAAAGGAGCTGATCGACAGCGGATTTCACGGAGTCATCATCGGCACGGCGATCGTGAAGATGGTGAAGCAGTCCGTGAAGACCATGTCGGACTTTGTCAGAGAAATGAAAAATGCGATCCGTGACAAACGCCGGGAATATATTCTGGCAGCGGATCTTGGCACTACGGCGGTGAAGGTGAGTCTGGTCAACGGGATGAATGAGGTGACTGCGGAGAAGAGCCGTGAGATCACCACCGAGTATACGGATGAGGGAATCGAGCAGGATCCGCTGGAATGGTACCGGGAATTCTGTCAGTCAGTGAGGGAGCTTCTGCAGGAGCATCCCGTGGAGGAAGATATTGCAGGAATCAGTTTCAGCGGACAGATGCAGGATCTGATTCTGATCCCGAGGGCGGGAGAAACACAGAGGCAGCCGAAGGCGATCCTCTATTCAGATGCGAGGGCATCCGTTCAGGCAGAGAGGATCCTTGCAGAGATCGGAGAAGAGGAGATCAGCCGTGTCACAGGCAATCACTTTGACGGTTCCATGCCGTTTGCAAAGCTCGCCTGGGTCAGAGAGCACAGAAAAGAGGAACTGGAGACAGCAGAAAAAATAGTGTTCAGCTCCAAGGATTATGTGATCTACCGCCTGACCGGAGCCTTTGTGACCGATGTGACCACAGCATCGACGAGCGGTCTGATGGATATTCATAAGAAAGAGTGGGCGGCTTCCTGGATGGCAGCGGAGGGATTGGATGTCTCCCTGCTTCCGAGGCTCTGCTATCCGTCAGAGACCGCAGGAGAACTGACAGAAACAGCGGCGAAGGAGTGCGGTCTGCCGGCCGGGATCCGTGTGTATGCAGGTATCGGTGATGCCGGCGCGACAACGCTCGCGAGTGGTCTGGTCAGGGACGGAGAATACAATATCAATCTCGGAACCTCAGGCTGGGTGGCACAGGTCTCCAATGAGATCTCGAAGGAGGACGGCGTATTTCATCTCGCCTATGTGACGCCGGACACCTATATCAATGTGACACCGTTTTATAATGCGGGAAATGTGCATAAGTGGGTCAGCAGAATGCTGACGAAGGATGAGGAGCAGGAGAACAAATACAGCTATCTGAATCAGGTGCTGGAGGGCAGCACTCCGGGAAGTCACGGAACCCTCTTTCTGCCTTATCTGAACGGAGAACGCTATCCGGTGTCGGATTCTGAGACGCGGGGAGCGTATATCGGAATCACGGCAGAGACCACGAAACAGGACATGGCAAGAGCCAGTCTGGAGGGCGTAGCCTTCTCGCTGAAAGGCGGCTTTGTGTCAGAGATCGAGAGTCTCTCGCTGATCGGCGGAGGAGCCAGAGTGCCGGCGTGGTGTCAGATCTTTGCAGATACCATGGATCATGAAGTGAAGGTCTTTCGCAATCCGGATTATATGCCAACGATCGCCGTTGCAGTGACAGCGCAGGCAGAAAAAAATGCCGGGGAGGTGTACGGAAACTTCCTGACAGAGCTGGATCAGTCCGGAGAATGTGAGCGCTTTCTGCCGGATCCGGAGGCAGTGAAGGTGATGGAAGCGCAGTATCAGAGATTTCAGAGAGTATATCCTGCTGTGAAACAGATATGATCCTTTGGAATGCAACTATTCAGAGCCCATCTCGAAAATGCGCTGCTTTTCCGCTGAATATTTACAAAAAAGTATAATATTTACCCGATTTCTATGGCAAATTTCGTCAAATTCTAGTAAGATAGATAAGGCATCATCGGGGGTTGACAGAATTGCTCAATGATATCATCACAAATGAGATCATTACAAATATAGAAGAAAGGTAACAGTGAGAAATGAAATATGATGTAGGTATTATCGGTGCTGGTCCGGGCGGTATCTTTGCTGCCTATGAGCTGGCTAAATCCGGCAGAGATCTGAAGATCGCAGTGTTCGAGGCGGGACATGAGCTTGGAAAGCGCAAATGTCCGATCGACGGAGACAAGGTAAAGAGCTGTATCAAGTGCAAGACCTGCTCGATCATGAGCGGTTTCGGAGGCGCAGGTGCATTCTCTGACGGAAAATACAATGTGACAAACGACTTCGGCGGAACACTGCACGAGTATATCGGCAAGGAGAAGGCGCTGGAGCTGATGAACTATGTGGATCAGATCAACATGGAGAACGGCGGCGAGGGAACAAAGATGTATTCCACCGCCGGCACAAAGTTCAAGAAGATCTGCATGCAGAACGGTCTGCAGCTGCTGAACGCTTCCGTGAGACATCTGGGAACCGATGTGAATTATCAGGTTCTGGAAAAGCTCTACGAGTATCTGAAGGAAAGGGTGACCTTTTTCTTTGATACTCCGGTGGAAAATGTGGAGATCATCGAGGGCGGCTACCGTCTGAATGCAGGCAAGGCTACCTGTGAGTGTGAAAAATGTATCGTCTCCGTGGGACGAAGCGGAAGCAAGTGGATGGAGAAAGTCTGTACCGAGCTGGATATCCCGACCAGATCCAACCGCGTGGATATCGGTGTGCGTGTAGAGCTGCCGTCTGTTATTTTCGATCATCTGACCGATGAGCTCTATGAGAGCAAGATCGTTTACCGCACCGAGAAATTTGAGGACCGTGTGCGTACCTTCTGCATGAACCCGAAGGGAATCGTGGTAAATGAGAATACGAACGGCATCATTACCGTAAACGGACACAGCTATGAGTCAGAGGAGAAGCACACGGAAAACACGAACTTTGCACTGCTGGTGGCAAAGCATTTCTCAGAGCCGTTCCGCGATTCCAACGGTTACGGTGAGAGTATCGCGCGTCTTTCCAACATGCTCGGCGGAGGCGTGATCATCCAGAGATTCGGAGACCTCGTCCGCGGCCGCAGAAGTACGGAAAAGCGAATCGAGGAGAGCGTGGTGCGTCCGACCCTGAAGGCTACTCCGGGTGATTTAAGCCTGGTACTGCCGAAGAGAATCCTGGACGGCATCATCGAGATGGTCTATGCGCTGGACAAGATCGCACCGGGTACCGCAAACGACGATACCCTGCTTTACGGAGTGGAAGTAAAGTTCTACAATATGGAAGTTGCGCTGGATGGATCTCTCGAGACAAAGTACAAAAATCTGTTCGTGATCGGAGACGGAAGCGGCGTGACACACTCCCTTTCCCATGCGTCCGCAAGCGGCGTTTATGTGGCCCGCAAGATACTGGAAAAATAAGAAAGGATATTGATTTTTATTTCACTATCTTGTATAATGGCATCTGATTTGAAAATTGAAAAAGCAATATGAAAGAAAGAGGTAGAGTGAGACATGGCAAACATCGATTTGACAAAGTATGGTATCACCGGAACTACTGAGATTGTACACAATCCGTCCTATGAGACTCTTTTCGAAGAGGAGACCAAGGCTGGTCTTGAGGGATTCGAGGTTGGTAAAGTCAGTGAGCTTGGCGCAGTAAACGTTATGACTGGTATCTATACAGGACGTTCCCCGAAAGACAAATATATCGTTATGGACGAGAACTCTAAAGACACTGTATGGTGGACCTCTGATGAGTATAAGAATGATAACCATCCGATGACTGAGGAAGTTTGGAGCGTACTGAAGGACATCGCAAAGAAAGAGCTGTCTGACAAGAAGCTTTATGTTGTAGATGCATTCTGCGGCGCAAACAAAGACACTCGTATGGCTATCCGTTTCGTAATGGAAGTAGCTTGGCAGGCACACTTCGTAAAGAACATGTTCATCGTTCCGACCGAGGAAGAGCTTGAGAACTTTGAGCCGGACTTCATTGTTTACAATGCATCCAAGGCTAAAGTTGAGAACTTCGCAGAGCTTGGTCTGAATTCTGAGACTGCTGTAGCATTCAACATCACCAGCCGTGAGCAGGTTATCATCAACACCTGGTACGGCGGAGAGATGAAGAAGGGTATGTTCTCCATGATGAACTACTATCTGCCGCTGAAGGGCATCGCTTCCATGCACTGCTCTGCAAACACAGATATGAACGGTGAGAACACCGCTATCTTCTTTGGTCTGTCCGGAACAGGTAAGACCACTCTGTCTACAGACCCGAAGCGTCTCCTGATCGGTGATGACGAGCACGGCTGGGATGACAACGGCGTATTCAACTTCGAGGGTGGATGCTATGCAAAGGTTATCAACTTGGACAAGGATTCTGAGCCGGATATCTACAATGCAATCAAGCGTAACGCTCTGCTTGAGAACGTTACTCTGGATGAGAACGGAAAGATCGACTTCGCTGATAAGAGCGTAACCGAGAACACCCGTGTATCTTACCCGATCCAGCACATTCAGAACATCGTTCGCCCGATTTCTTCTGCACCGGCAGCTAAGAACGTGATCTTCCTGTCTGCAGATGCATTCGGCGTACTTCCGCCGGTATCTATCCTGACTCCGGAGCAGACAAAGTACTACTTCCTGTCCGGTTTCACAGCTAAGCTTGCTGGTACCGAGCGTGGTATCACCGAGCCGACCCCGACCTTCTCTGCTTGCTTCGGCCAGGCTTTCCTTGAGCTGCATCCGACCAAGTATGCTGAGGAGCTCGTTAAGAAGATGGAGCAGAGCGGAGCTAAGGCTTATCTGGTAAATACCGGATGGAACGGCACCGGCAAGAGAATCTCCATCAAGGATACCCGTGGTATCATCGACGGCATCCTGGGCGGCGCTATCCTGAACGCACCGACCAAGCAGATCCCGTTCTTCAACTTCGAGGTTCCGACAGAGCTCGAGGGTGTTGACACCGGAATCCTTGATCCGCGTGACACCTACGCTTCCGCTTCTGAGTGGGAAGTTAAGGCAAAAGACCTCGCTGAGCGTTTCATCAAGAACTTCGCTAAGTATGAGGGTAACGAGGCTGGTAAGGCACTGGTTGCAGCTGGCCCGCAGTTATAAGATCATAACTCGAGAGAGTAAACAAGAGGGAGCTGTTGCGAAGCAGATGAGAGATCATCTGTGGAGCAGCAGCTCCTTTTCAATCAGAAAATACTTCATGACAATAGAATGTTCACGGAGTATGCATTCTATAGTTGTAAGATCTCAGTAAATATATTATGCTATGCGTTGTAGATTTCTGGATGCAGAGATACTGATAAAAGGAGAATTACGATGCGATTAAATAGAATTCTGAAAAAAACAGCAGCTGTACTGATCTGTCTGCTGTTTGCGCTGGCGTGTGTGCTGGCGATTTCTGAAGTCTGGCTGTTTCGGACCTGGGGATCCCTGACGCTGGACGAGATCATCTATCATTTATCCACCACGATCGAGGGAACCAATCCGGATATGATCCGGCAGTATTTGATCCGCTACGGTCTGCCGGAACTGCTGGTGATCGTGCTTGGCTTTGCGGGACTGAGATACGTTGCAAAGAAAAAGAGGGGGCAGCTGAAAAAAGCATTCTTGCTGATGCTGCTGGTATCGGTGGTTCTGCTCGGCGTGACCGCCTGGTACGGCAATAAAAAACTCGGCGTGGTCAGATACCTCAGAGAAAATCTGACGGAAAGCGGCGAGGATTATATTGCTGACCGTTTTACAGCCACTGAGACGGTGGATCTCAAATTCCCGGAAAAAAAGAGAAATCTGATCTACATTTTCCTGGAATCCATGGAGGTCACCTTTGCTGACGAGCAGAGCGGTGGTGCATTTGAGAAGAATGTGATCCCGGAACTGACGGAAATCGCACTGGCGGGCGACTGCTTTAACGGAGAGAGCGGCCAGCTGAACGGAGGCTATGTGCTGCCGGGAGCAAACTGGACCATGGGCGCACTCTTTGCACAGTCTTCGGGCATGCCGCTGAAGATTCCGCTGAACGGAAACCGCATGAATTATATGGATGAGTTCTTCCCGGAGCTGAAGACACTCGGAGATGTGCTTGAGGAGCAGGGCTATCAGCAGACCTTCCTGCTGGGCTCCAAAAAAGAGTTCGGCGGCCGCAACCTGTACTATGAACAGCACGGAGACTTTTCCATCAAGGACTATCACTGGGCAGTGGAGGAAGGAAAGATCCCGGAGGATTACTATGAATTCTGGGGTTACGAGGATGAGAAGCTTTTTGAGTATGCGAAGGAAGAGCTGACCAGACTGGCTGCACAGGACCAGCCGTTCAATCTGACGATGCTGACGGTGGACACTCATTTTGAGGATGGCTATGTCTGCGAGCTCTGCGACAGCAGCTTTGGAGATAATCAGTATGCGAATGTATTTGCCTGCTCAAGCAGACAGGTGGCAGAGTTTCTGAACTGGCTGAAGGAACAGGATTTTTATGAGAATACGACCGTAGTGCTCAGCGGTGACCACACGACGATGGATAAGGATTTCTGCGATGATGTGGACAGCTCCTATGTGAGAAAACCGTACCTTGCGATCCTGAACAGTGCAGCAGAGGATACCTCAAAGACAGCACGTACCTTCTCCACGATGGATATCTATCCGACGACACTGGCTGCACTGGGTGTGACTGTTCCGGGAGGACGTCTCGGCATGGGAACAAACCTTTACGATGCGTCCGTGCAGACACTGCTGGAGCAGGAGGGAGTTGAGGCAGTGACTGCCGGGCTGGAAAAGAACTCTGCTCTGATGAGGAAACTGTCAAAGGTCGTGATCACAAAGGAGATTCTGGATAAGATCGAGAAGAAGACGTATGTGACATTCTCCGAAAATAAGGATGGCATGCTGTGCTTTGAAGTAAAGAAGCTGCACAAAGTGCTGACCGTGGATGCGGTGGATAAGGTGCAGCTGAAGGTGGAAATACCGATGAAGGGGTCCAAAAAGAGTAAAAAATATACGTTCGACATGGAAGTAAAGGAGGCGGGCACAAATAAATTCCTTGTGACCTGCACGACGGATATTCCGTATGAAGATGTGGACACCGAGAATATTACCGGCTGTGCCTATGTCTGGGGAGCGGGATTCTCCGAATGCAGGACCGGCGGTGTGCAGCAGCCAGACTGATGCGCGAGGGAGGAAGCAGTAAATGAAAAAGAGGAAAAGAGATCTGGGACTGGTCCTGCTGTATACGCTGCTGTTTGTCGTGATCAGCACACTGATCTTCGGAAGCTTTCGCAGAAACGGACTTTCGATGATCGAGAACAACGATTCCTGGAATCAGCATATCCGCGCACTGCAGTATTATTCAGACTGGCTGCAGAAGATTGCGAAGAATCTGATTCAGAACCATCAGCTCATCGTTCCGCACTGGGATCTGAGTATCGGCTACGGAAGTGATATTCTGACGACGCTGAACTATTATGCGATCGGAGATCCGCTGACACTGCTCGCAGTGTTTGTGCCGGATCATCAGATGGTGCATTTTTACAGCCTGATGATCATTCTCAGAATTTATCTGGCAGGTCTGTCCTATATCTGCCTGGTAAGATATTTTGAAAACCGCCGACTTGGTATTTTCTGGGAGGAAACTTCCGGAGAGGAGAGGACAAAACGAATCTGTGCGATCCTGGCAGGAGCCTTTATCTACAGCTTCTGTGCGTTCACGTTAGTGATGGGCGTGAGACATCCGTTTTTCCTGAATGCACTGATCGGTCTTCCGCTGATGGTGGTTGGTGCGGAGAAGATCCTTCAGGGAGAATCACCGGCGATGTTTATGCTGGTGGTCTGCATCAGTCTGATGACAAATTTCTATATGTTTTATATGCAGGGCATCAACATTGTGATGTATGTCTTTGTGCGCGTGGTGAAAAAGTACGGTATTCGTGAGAGAAAGCAGATCTTCTGCTGGATCTGGAAGTTTGCCGGATATACGGCTGTCGGCATGGGCATGGGCTGTATCGTATTTCTTCCGGTGCTGCTGCGTCTGAAAAACGGAGCAAGAAACAGTGTCGTGGAGGGAATCAGATATCTGTATTCTGCAGAGTTTTATCAGAAACTTCCGCTGACATTCTTTATGCCGTCGGCAAATGCGGGACATCACACCGTGGGAGGCTATGCGTTTGTGGCGGTGATCTGCCTGCTTCTGCTGTTTCTCGAGCGAAAGAAGCTGACAGAGATGAAGGCACTGTTTCTTGTGATGCTTGCCGCAGCCTGCAGTCCGATCGCAGGCAGGATCTTCAATGGCTTTGCCTACGCATCCAATCGATGGCTGTTCGGATTCTCGCTGCTGATCGCCTGCATCGTTACCTGGAAGTGGGAAGCAATGTTTCGCATGAAAAAGAGCATCCGGTGGATCGTTTTTGCCGTGCTTACGGTAATAGGACTGTATTTCCTGCTGATGAAGAAAGCAGACCGTTGGAATGTGGTCGGCATGTATCTGCTGATCGCGGCAGTCCTGCTGGCTGTGGTCTCATGTCTGGAAAAACCGAAGCTGAAGACAGCGGCTTCCCTGGTGATGCTGGCGCTGACTTTCTGGTCTGTGGCAGGAAACGGAAGCGATTATCTTCAGCACAGAATCGACAAGGGCAACTATAAGACTATCTCAAGTGTGCGGAAGAATTTTATACCGGCGGTGGAGAAGGCTGTTCTGAGTCTGGAAGAAACACCGGACGAATTTTTCAGATACAGCGCGCCATACGGGCTGATCCAGAGAAATTCCACCTTGAAGACAGGGCTGTCCTCCCTGCATTACTACTGGAGTATGGGAGACAGGGTCCTCAAGGAGTACTTTGATGAGACAGAAGTCAATGAGATGATGGCATACAAGTTCCGGACACTGGACGGCAGGACCGGGCTGACGACGCTCGCCTCTGTGCGATACTTTGTGACAGAAGACGGAACAAAGCAGGTCCCGCCTTACGGCTATGAAAAAGTCGGTGAATATACCCAGGGAAATCAGAAGTATGTTATCTTCGAAAATCAGAATGCACTGCCGTTTGGATATACCTACGACAGCTGCCTTTCCAAAGAAGCCTGGGAGGGCATGAATGCGCAGGAAAAAGAGGCAGCCATGCTGGAGGGAGTTTATCTGGAAGAAATTCCGGAAGGATATCCGACCGTGATCCCGGAAAAAACAGATCGTGAGATCGACTGGGAGTGGGGCAGTGCCGATGAGGTCGAGCGGGAGGAATGGACCTTTGATGCAGAGGAGGGCGGATGTATCTCTCTGGATCTGAAGGAAAAGGTGAAGGACTGTGAAGTCAGTGTGACCGTCCGTAAGATCGAATACCTGTCGAAGTCCGGTGAGGAAAATGAATCTGTAAAGCTGCAGATCTATGGAAAGGACGGCAGTATCACAGCCAAAACACTGCGCTTTCTGGTGAGCTCACATGTCCGTTTCGGCGGACTGCAGGACTACGTGGTAAATCTGGGATACATAGGTGAAGAGGCCGATCGAATAGAACTGATCTTCCCGTCTGCAGGAAAGTACCGGATGGAAGGGCTGCAGGTGATCGCTCAGCCGATGGATTCTTACAAGGAAAATATCCGTGCACGAAAGGCAGAAGTGCTTGAGCATACAGAGTTTACGGCAGACAGGATCAGGGGAACGATCAGCCTGAAGCAGGCGAAGATCCTCTGTCTGAGTATGCTGTATTCAGATGGATGGACTGCGTATGTGGACGGAGAAAAGACAGAGCTTCTCACGGCAAATCTGATGTATACAGCACTGCCGCTGAGTGCCGGAGAGCACACGATCGAGCTCAGATACCGCACTCCGGGACAGACAGCGGGCGATCTGATCAGCCTTGCGGGTATTGTGATTTTTGCTGTGATTCTGGGCTTAAAACGGAAAAACAGAGGGCTTTTTCAAAAAAAGAAATTGTAAGATTGCTGTAAATACGATATAGTAAACGGTGTAGGTATTGCCTGCACCGTTTTGTGTTGAAAAAATGTAAGATTAAGGAGTGTGTATATGAGCAATATGACACATTTAGACGAACTGGAGGCAGAGGCGATCTATATCATGCGAGAGGTTGCCGCAGAGTGTGAGCGTCCGGTAATGTTATATTCTATAGGAAAAGACTCATCCGTAATGCTGCATCTGGCAAAGAAGGCATTTTATCCGGAGAAGCCGCCTTTCCCGTTTCTGCATGTAAATACCACCTGGAAATTCAGAGAGATGATCGAATTCCGTGATCGTGTAGCAAGAGAGAACGGCATCGAAATGCTGGAGTATGTCAATCAGGACGGCGTGGATCAGGGAATCAATCCGTTTGACCATGGCTCTGCTTACACAGATATCATGAAGACGCAGGCTCTGAAGCAGGCACTGGATAAATATGGCTTTACCGCAGCTTTCGGCGGCGGACGAAGAGATGAGGAGAAGTCCCGTGCAAAGGAGCGTATCTTCTCTTTCCGTAATTCCAGCCATGCCTGGGATCCGAAGAATCAGCGTCCGGAGATGTGGAAGCTGTACAATACCAGGATCCGTCAGGGTGAGGAGATCCGTGTATTCCCGATCTCCAACTGGACCGAGAAGGACATCTGGCAGTATATTCAGAGAGAAAATATCGAGATCGTTCCGCTGTATTTCGCAGCAGAGCGCCCGTTTGTGCGCAGAGACGGCAATATCATCATGGTGGATGATGACCGTATGAAGCTGCGTGAGGGTGAGGTCGTCGAGCATGGCAAGATCCGCTTCCGTACCCTGGGCTGCTATCCGCTGACCGGCGGTGTGGAGAGTGAGGCAGATACACTCGATGCGATCATTGAAGAAACCTTAAGTGCAGTATCCTCTGAGCGAACCAGCCGTGTGATCGACAGTGACGGCGGTGCGGCAAGTATGGAGAAGAGAAAAAGGGAGGGTTATTTCTAGGATGAATAGTCTTCTTAAATTTATTACCTGCGGCAGTGTTGACGACGGAAAGTCCACACTGATCGGACATATGCTTTATGATGCAAAGCTGCTTTTTGCAGACCAGGAGAGAGCGCTGGAGCTGGACAGTAAAGTCGGCAGCCGCGGCGGAAAGATCGATTATTCCCTGCTGCTCGACGGACTGATGGCAGAGCGTGAGCAGGGCATCACGATCGATGTAGCTTATCGCTACTTTACAACAGAGAACCGTTCCTTCATCGTGGCAGATACTCCGGGACATGAGGAGTATACGAGAAACATGGCAGTAGGTGCATCCTTTGCGGACCTTGCAGTCATTCTGGTAGATGCCACACAGGGAGTGCTGGTGCAGACCAGACGTCATGCGCGTATCTGTGCACTGATGGGTATCCGACATTTTGTATTTGCAGTCAACAAGATGGATCTGATCCATTTTGATGAAAACCGTTTCCATAAAATTGAGAAAGAGATCCGTATCCTTGCAGCAGAGTACGATTACGAGACTCTGAAGATCATGCCGGTCTCCGCGACTGAGGGTGACAATGTCACTGTCAAATCCGAGAAGATGGCATGGTATCACGGAGAGTCTCTGCTGACCTACCTTGAGAATGTAGAGGTACATAACGATCATGAGAATGAAGACTTCACTATGCCGGTGCAGAGAGTCTGCCGTCCGGACCGCACTTTCCGCGGTTTCCAGGGACAGATCGAGACCGGACGTGTGGCTGTCGGCGATGAGATCATGTCACTGCCGTCCCGTGAGACTGCAGTGGTCGAGCGCATCATCGATGCCGGCAAAGAGGTGACTGAGAGTGAGAGCGGACATGCAGTGACGATCTCGATCGACCGTGAGATGGATATCTCCCGCGGCTGCGTGCTGGTAAAGGGTTCTCACCCGGTACAGGGCAACATGTTTACTGCCCGCATTCTCTGGATGGATGACACGCATCTGGTAGAGGGTAAGAACTACTTCCTGAAGCTTGGTACCGCAATGGTTCCGGCAGTAGTGATGAAGATCAAGAGCAAGATCGATGTCAACACCGGACAGGAAGTCCGCGCAGATGTGATCTATAAAAATGAGATCGCCGACTGTGATATCGCAGTCTCCGACAAGATCGTATACGAAGAGTTTCGCAAGAATCAGGCGCTCGGCTCTCTGATCCTGATCGACCGCGTGACCAACATGACTTCTGCCTGCGGTGTCGTTATACACGCGCTGCGCCGTTCTGAGAACGTGGAATGGCAGGAGCTGGATATTACAAGAGAGATCCGTTCCCAGCAGAAGGGACAGAAGCCGATGACGATCTGGCTGACCGGTCTGTCCGGATCCGGAAAGTCCACGATCGCAAACCAGCTTGAGAAGAGACTGGTGGCTCTGGGCAAGCATACGATGCTGCTCGACGGCGACAATGTCCGCATGGGCTTAAATAAAAATCTCGGATTTACAGAGAAAGACCGTATCGAGAATATTCGACGCATTGCCGAGGTGGCAAAGCTGATGAATGATGCGGGACTGATCGTTCTGACTTCCTTCATTTCCCCGTTCCGTCAGGATCGACGCAACGCGAGAAATATCATCGGAGATGAGAATTTTATCGAGATCTATGTCAGCACCCCTCTGGAGGAGTGTGAGCGCCGTGACGTCAAGGGACTTTACAAGAAGGCACGCAGAGGCGAGATCCCGAACTTTACCGGTATCAGCAGTGATTATGAGGCTCCGGAACAGCCGCAGCTGACGATCAACACAGAGAATCGTACAGTGGAGGAATGTGTTCAGGAGATCCTTGATCTGATCGAAAAACGATAAAGGAGTAATACATGGCAACAGTATATTTGCATATCGGCATGCCGAAGACCGGCACCACCGCTATTCAGAACTTTATGGCTCTGAACCGCGATCTGCTTGCGGAAAAGGGCGTGTCCTACCCGGATATGGGATTCCACTATCCGGGACGCGGATACAATCGAAACGCATTTTTCCTGCATGGAGAAGGCTATAATGCAGAAGGTGCAGAGCGCTGTGACTGGAGAGAGAAGCCGGAGTATCCGGAAGGCATGAAGCAGCTTTCCGAGCTTGGCAGAAAGTTTGAGACCATCGTGATCTCTGACGAAGGAAACTGGTGGGGCGGTGTGCGCAGAAAGAAATTCTGGCCGATGCTGAAGCAGGATATGGATGCAGCCGGACTGGAGCTGAAGGTCATCGTTTACCTTCGCCGCCAGGAGGATTTTGCACAGTCACACTATGAGCAGAGAGTCAAAGAAGGATTTACCCATTCCTTTGAAGAATATCTGGTGTGGAAAGACAGGGCAGAGTATCCGTTCGATTACGAGGCAACCCTTGCAAAGATCGCAGAATCCGTAGGCAGTGAGAATATCATTGTCAGAGTCTACGAGAAGGGCCAGTTCCAGGGAGAGGAGCATACGATCTTCTCAGATTTTCTGGAGATCTTCGGACTGAAGATGGCAGATGGATTTGAACTGGAAAATACCGTGCGCAATGTCAGCCTGGAGGGAGATGCACTGGAGCTTCGCCGTGCGCTGAACAGAGTGCCGGAGATGCGCGGAGTGTCCCACAGACTGACGCTGGATCTGAAGCGTGTGCAGGAGATAGAAGATTATGCCTGGAAACGCGGTCAGGAGATGTACTTTGCATCCGAGGATGCATTTGAGGCGTTCAAAGCGAGATATGCTGAAGGCAATGCAGCAGTTGCAAGAAAGTATCTTGGCAGAGAAGACGGAAAGTTATTTCAGAAGGAGAGCCATGCGCTGACTCCGCATGTGTACAATGAAAAACTGCTGGTGGAAGAGCTGTCCGTGCTTCTGGCCTACAATATTATTGAGCGTGAGAAGACAGAGAAGGCTCTCAAGGATGAGTGCGCAAAGCAGCGTGCAGAGCTGAAGGCACTGAAAAAAGAACTGAGAGATACAAAGAAGGAGATACAGCAGGATCTCTTATGGTTCCGTGCCAAGAGAAAGGCGCGTCACCTTATGGGAAAGGATAAATAGACAGGACTATGTCCAGACGGGGATTCAAGGAAAATATCATACGTACGTTCACGACGATGTTTCGGATCGGCTGTATCGGCTTTGGAGGCGGTACGGCACTGATCCCGGTCATCGAAAGGGAAGTTGTGGAAAAGAATCATATGGTATCCGAGCGGGAGTTCAACAATGATGTGACGATTGCCTGCATCACGCCGGGAGCACTTCCTGTGGAGGTGGCGACCGGTCTCGGATACAGCGCGTCGGGAAATGCAGGCATGATCGCAGCCGCGACCGGCATGGCACTGCCCGGCTGTCTTGCCATGGTAGTTCTGCTGGTGCTGCTTGCCGGGATGACAGAGACAGTCAGAAAGCCGTTTCTGTATCTGGCAGCGATCGTCAGTCTGTACATTGTCTGGACACTGCTGAAGTACGCCTATGATACGATACAGCAGGCTTCCGGATGGAAAGAACAGATCTTTTTTATCACACTGATGGCAGTCGTGTTTCTCTCAGCACGTTTCTGGAAGATCTCTACGATGGAGATCCTTCTGCTCGCATTCGCAGGAATCGTTCTGACAGCAGTGATCCAGTCTGCGAGAAAGGGCAGGATCGCCCGTTTTCTGAAGCAGATCCGTCAGGAAGGTTTCCGAAAGTGGAGAGAGCAGGCTTCAGCGCGCAGAGCGAACAGCGACTCTGCAAAGCGAACCGCTCAGACACTGAAGCATCTGCTGCATTCTACGGTCGCATGGATCCTGTTTGCAGCAGTCTTCTCGCTTCCGGCACTGCTGGTTACCGGAAAGTCTTTTGAACTGATCTGGAGAGGGCTTCTGTCCTCTGTGATGTCCTTTGGAGGCGGAGATGCCTATCTGAGTGTCGCACAGGGCATCTTTGTTGACACGGGGATCGTGAGCAGTACGGATTTTTACGGAAGCATTGTAGCGGTGGCGAATGTCCTGCCGGGTTCCATCCTCTGCAAGACCCTCACCGGAATCGGATATATGGCAGGCTATCGGCTGCATGCGTCCGCACTGGAGGGAATCGCAGTGGCTGTCTGCGGTTTTGCAGTCAGTGTAACAGCCTCAGGCATGATCTTCAGGCTGGTTCACGCAATCTACGAACGTTATGAAAATATCAGCATCTTTCGTATTATGAAGCGGTTGATCCGCCCGATCATCTCAGGACTGCTGCTGAATGTGGCAGTCACACTGATCTCAGTAAATATTACAGTATGATGGATGTGTAAATATGCCATTGTGAGAAAGCTCTTCTTGCAATGGCATTTATAGAATAAAGGAGAAAAACGATGAAGTGTCCGTTTTGCGGTCAGGATAACACACGTGTGGTGGATTCCAGACCAATCGAAGAGAATGAAGCCATTCGCAGACGGCGTCTCTGTGACAGCTGTGGTATGCGATTCACGACGTTTGAGAAGGTGGAGACGATTCCGCTCATCGTAATCAAGAAGGATCGCAACCGCGAGGAGTATGACAGGCAAAAGCTGGAGAAGGGCATTCTCAGAGCTTGCTACAAGCGCCCGATCTCGGCGCAGCAGATCAATGATGCTGTCAATGAGATCGAGGTGAAGATCTTTGCACGTGAGGAGCACGAGATCGAGAGCAGTATTATCGGTGAGATCGTCATGGAATATATGAAGGATCTGGATCCGGTAGCCTATGTCCGCTTTGCCTCGGTATATCGCGAATTCAAGGACGTCAACACATTTATGGAGGAATTGAAAAAATTCCTGAATTAGAAATGAAACCGGAAACAGAGAAAGAAGGCTGAAGACAATATGGGGATGAATGATTTTTGGAATGGAAAAATAGCATATGCGCCGAAGATCCCGGTGTTTTCTGTCACAGAGCTGCGGGAAGACATCGCGGCAGATGAAAAGTACAAAACCAGATTTACAATACAGGCATCCGGAGGAGGAAGGCTCTCAGGTTTTTTATACTCCACCAATCCCAGGGTGAGTGCCCGACCGGTCATGATCGAGGGCAGCTCCACAGAGATCCGCTGCAGTATCAGCAGCCACGGACTTCTGCAGGGAGAGGCTGTGGACGGTGCATTTGTGCTGGTGACTACACAGGGAGAATATCAGATCCCGTATCATTTTCTGGTGCGGCAGGATGAGGAAGGTATCGCTGCGCAGGAGAAGGTACAGAAGCTGTCAGCAGGGGAATTCGCCGAGTTGGCAAGGACGGATTTCGGAAAAGCCTATGTGCTGTTTGTATCGAAAGAATTTCCTGCGATCGTCTCAGCCTGGGGAACAGGATATGCCGCGCTCTACGAGGGGATCTGTGAGGCACAGCTGACGTATCTGAGTCTGGAGCAGTTTCTGACCGGCGCAGGACTGAAGCCGCAGGTGAAGCTGTCTCTGCAGACGGCGGAGGCAAGGCTGCGTGCGGAGAAGAAGACCGTCCGTGAGGAGCTGGTCGTAGCCAGGGAAAACTGGGGATTTGCGCTGCTGCATCTGGAAAGTGATGCAGAGTTTGTGGAGATAGAGCGTCCGGAGATCACAACAGAGGAATTTGTAGGCAGCAGCTGCCATATGAGTTATTATATCCATCCGGAAAAACTGCATGCGGGACGTAATTTCGCCAGAGTGACGATCACCGGAGGAGGCAGCAGGCTGGAATATACGGTGCAGGTGGAGACTGCCGCAGAGCATCCGCTGGAGAGGGCTGTGGCCGCATCGGAGCGGAAAAAGAAGCAGCAGGCAGTGCTGCAGCTGATGAAGCTCTACAGAGAATACCGTCTCGGTGAGAGCACGAAGAGAGACTGGATCCTGAACAGTCAGAGACTGCTGGCACTGTTTCAGGAGGAGGAAAGACCGGAGACGGAGGCAGTGCTCCTGAAAGCAGCCCTGTTCTGTGAACAGGGGCGGGAAAAGGAGGCACTTGCGCTGCTTGGTGAGATCGAGGAGCGGAAAGAGGAGCTGGTGCTGCCGCGTCAGAAAGCGGTGTATCTGTACCTGACGGCGAGATGCAGGAAAGAGCCTTCCTACGATGAGCAGGTCTGGAAGGAGATCCAGGAGCTGCAGCTGCGCAATCAGGAGGAGCATTTCCTGAGATGGATGCTGTTCCGGCTGTGTCCGCAGAACCATGCGAACGACAGCCAGCGAATGGAAGAGCTCAGAAACTGGTATACTGCCGGCTGCAGAAGTGAACTGATGTATCTGGAGGCGGCGCTGCTGGTCAGAAATGAGCCGCTGCTGCTGAGAAGATCAGAGGCATTTGAGCGCGGTCTGCTGGCCTATTTCTGCCGCAGGGATCTGCTCACAAGAGAGATCTGCGGACAGACAGCACAGATCGCAGGACACGAGCAGAACTTTTCAGGACTTCTGTTCTGGATCCTCTGCCGATGCCAGGAAACGTATTCTTCGAAAAATCTGCTGACCGCACTGGCTACGCTGATGGTGCAGGGACACTGCAGGGAAGCAGCCTATGAAAAATGGTATGAGCTGGCGATCGAGGGAGATGTGCGTATCAACGGACTGTATGAGTACTACCTTGAGACGCTCAGAGACTGCCCTGATAAGGTGCTGCCTGAGGCAGTACGGCTGTATTTCCGGTATCAGAATACGATGGATCATGAGCATCGTGCGGCACTCTATGCAAATGTACTTCGAAATAAAGAGAAGAATCCGCAGACCTGTGATGCTTACCGTCCGGAGATGGAGCGGTTTGTGCAGGAAATGCTGCGCACCGGAATGATGAACGGTGACATCTCAGATCTCTGCGATGCACTTTTTACAGAGTCCATGCTGACGGAGGATATGGAAAAGGCGATCGGAGATCTGCTCTTTGCCTGTGAGGTACGCTGTACGGCAGATAATATCCAGGAGGTCATCGTGGTGCATGCGCCATTTGCGGGAGAGCAGAGAGTAAAACTGCATCATGGCCGCGCGCTGGTATACTGTTATACGGAAAACTGTGCAGTTCTTCTGGAGACTGCAGTGAAGGAGCGGTATGCAGATCCTGCACTTTATGAAATACGACCGCTGCTGCAAAGTGGGATCTTCAGGAAACTTGCAGAGCAGGGAACGACCGGAACACCGGGAAGACTGCTTCACCGCTGTGAAAACATGCTGGAGCAGGGAGAGATCCGGCAGTCGGAGTCCGCACTGCTGACAGAGCTGCTGGCACTGCCGCAGCTGAGAAGGAGTTATCGCAGAAGCATAGAAAACTATCTGCTGACATTTTATGATAAGCACCGTCTGGCAGAGGGGCTGGAGGATTTCCTGTTCAGACTGTCGGATGAGGAGCTGATCACAGAACATCACCGTCTGCTGATCGAACTCTACGCACAGGAAAGTATGAGTCAGAAGGCGAGCACGCTGATCTACCGCTACGGCTATGAAGGGATCGCACCTGCGGTGCTTCTGCAGATCGCATCTCTGGAAATTTCACAGAGAGCAAATGAGAACGAAGAGAAACTGCTGGCACTGGCCGCCCACTGTGTGAAAGTCAATGCATACAATGAGATCGTTCTGCAGTATCTGGTCCGATTTTTTGAAGGATCGCTGGAGGATATGAAGCGGGTCTGGAAGGCTGCGGCCGGATTTGAGACGGATGCCTATGCACTGGAAGAGAGGATACTGACGCTTCTGGTTTATCTCGGCGGACTCGGACATGTGGAAGTGAAGCAGGGAGAGATCAGACAGAGCGGAATGGAGGACACAGAGGAGATCTTCCTCTCCTACGAGAGACATCAGGGAAGAGCAAAACTCTGCCGCGGATATCTGATCCTGCTGGCATATGAATATTTTGTGAGAGAACGGCCGATACAGGCATCTGCTGCGGCTTCTCTGACTGCCTATGTAACTGCAGGCACAGGTGCACCGAAGATCTGCCGTATGGCAGTCCTGCGCTGGCTCGCAGAAAAGCAGGAGCTGACACCCGGTGAGATCCATTGGAGAAAGCATCTGTTCCGTGAAGCGGTGCGTGAGGGACGCAGATTTGCGTTCTATCAGAAGCTGCCGAAGAGACTTTTGTCCCTGGCAGATCTGCAGAATCGACTGATTCTGGAGGAGAGAACGGATCCGGATGCGTCTGTGACACTGTATTACCGTATCGGGGAAGGTGCCTGGAGATCACAGCCGATGCACGACAGTCTCTCGGGTATTTTTACGGCGGAGATGACGCTGTACTATCAGGATCGGCTTACCTGGTACACAGAAATAGAGATCAACGGAGAAACAGAAAAGACAAGTCTGCGCACAGAAACCTGTACCAGACGATCCGCACGCGGAGCCTCCGGACGCTATGATCTGATCAATCGCATGATCGAGGCACAGATCAACGGAGATGAGAGCGAGTGGAAGGAAGCAAAGGAGCAGTATATCGGACAGGAATACCTGGTGGATACACTGTTTGACATCGTCTGAGAAAGGGTGACAATACATGAAAACTAGGATCATCGGTTTAGATCTGGACCAGCCGTTTTCGCAGCTGACTGTTTACAGCGAGGCGAGCAGGGAGCCGGAGACCGTGAGTACCACCGGGGAGGGACAGGAGTTCCTGATCCCGACACCGAAGGAACTGTTTGCTCTGGTGCGCAGAGAGAGTAAGGAGGCTACGGGGCATCTGGTGAACTATCTTCGGAGATGTTTCGGACTTCTGAAGTCAGAGACAGATCCGGCAGGGATCACCTTATGCGTCACGATGCGCGAGATGAAGCCGGCCTGGATCCGGACGATTCAGGAGGCTGCCGGACGGCTTGGAATAGGAAGGCTGTCTCTGCAGACACACCGTGAGAGCTTTTTTGCCTATATGGTGAATCAGAAAAAGGTGCTCTGGCAGCATAAGGTGGTGCTGTTCGAATACGAGGAGCAGGAGATCAGAGCCTATGTATTTTCGGCGGATTATCAGACCAGACCGGCACTGGTAACTGTGACAGAAGCAGATAAAACGAGAATGTCCCATAAAAACGGCAAGAATCACAGAGGTGAGGAGGGCAGAAAGGATCAGCTGTTCTTTGAACTGATCCAGAGAGTGTTTCAGAAGGACAGTGTTTCCTGTGTCTACCTGATCGGTGAGGGATTTGAAGGCGGCTGGATGAATGAGAGCCTGAATTTTCTCTGCCGCAAGCGACATGTATTTCAGGGAAGCAACCTTTACACAAAGGGAGCCTGCTATACAGCGATGGCCCGCGCAGGGATCAGTTCTGCGCTGAATGCCTTCCTTTACAGGAGCGAGGATCTGGTGGAAACCAATCTGAGCATGCAGATGAGCGTGAAGGGAAGACAGAAAAATCAGCTGCTGGTAAGTGCGGGAAGAAACTGGTATGAGACGGAGGGAAGCTGTGAACTCCTTCTGGATGACGAGGAGGAGCTGGTCATCTACAGCAAATCCATGATGGACGGCACCGTGTCGAGCTACAGTATCGCACTGCCGGACCTGCCGAAACGTCCGCCCCGCACCACTAGGCTGGAGCTGAAATTCTGTTATACAGCTGCAAACCGCTGCAGGGTGACGATACGCGACCTGGGATTCGGAGTCTTTTTTCCGTCCTCGGGACTGCGCTGGGAAAGTGAGCTGGAGGTGTAGAGCATGAGCGGATATTATCTTTGTACGACACCTCGTGCCGTGCATCCCTATTATATTGAACATATCGGGATCTCCATAGAATCGATCGAGGAACTTTGCTACTATCTGAAGGAAAATGTCTATCTGATCGATGAGACGATTCTGAATGAGACGCTGTTTTCCTGGCTTTCAGAGGAGCTTGGCCTGAAACGGCTCAGCAGCAGTCTGCGCCATGCGGCAGATCAGGAAGTCGATCCGGCGGTGATGGTGAATGCCATTTTTGAGGAGACCGGCTATCTGCCGCCGAAGGAACGGGAATATCTGAGACAGCAGCTGCTGACGATCCAGAAGGAGGATCCGCAGGTGCGTCAGAAAATGAAGGGAGACTACCTGGTACACTACGGAAAATACCGTCAGGCACTGGCACAGTACGAGGGGCTCCTTGCAAACAGAAATATTGCAGGGCTGGGCGTTCGCTTCTATGCGATCGTTCTGGAGAATATGGCAGCTGTCTATGCGAAGATGTTCCGTTTTCCGGAAGCGGCGGACTGCCTGTGGGAATCCTATGAGACCCTGCGTTCCAAAAAAGTTTATGAGAAGTATCTGCGTCTGCTGCCGCTCTTTCTGAATGAGAGTGAATATCAGGAGGAGCTTGAGCGGATCCGTGCAGACCGGCAGGAAGCCGAGCGGCTGCGAAAGGACAATGAAGCCATTTTTGCGGAGGCTCTGCAGAGTGAGACCGGCTGGCGGTTTGAAGGAAAGAGCAGAGAGGAACAGATCGAGATGCTTCGCGAAGAGATCGTGTGAGTGAACAAAAATAACCACCGACAGACGGGATAAGGCAACAGGCAATGAAAGGGGGAAATGATTCATGACGATTCGGGAAAAGGCAGCATTGATGAAGCTGGAGAGCACAAAGATGGCAGCATCGACAGCCAGGGTGCGCGATCATGCACTGGAGCTGATCGCTGAGACACTGCTCTCGCATAAGGAGGAGATTTTTGCTGCAAATGAAGAGGATATCAGAGCAGCAGTGGAAAACGAGATTCCGCCTCAGGTACTGAAACGGCTGAAATTTGGCGAAGCCAAGCTGCAGGACGTGGTGGAGGGAATCAGAAGTCTGGTCTCACTGCCGGATCCGCTGGGAAAAGTGCTCATGAAGCGTGAGCTGGATACAGATCTGCTGCTGGAGCGCATCAGCTGTCCGATCGGTGTGATCGGCGTGATCTTTGAGGCACGTCCGGATGCACTGGTACAGATCGCGTCTCTCTGTATCAAGAGCGGAAACTGTGCGATCTTAAAGGGCGGCAGTGAGACGATGCATACCAACCGCTGTCTGTTCCGCCTGATCCATGAGGCAGCCACAGAGGGAGGACTTCCCGAGGACTGTCTGTTCCAGGCAGAGGCACGCAGTGAGATCAATGAGCTGCTTGCCTGCGATGAATCGGTGGATCTTCTGATCCCGAGAGGATCCAATGCCTTTGTGCGCTATATCATGGAGCACAGCAGGATCCCGGTGATGGGACATTCTGACGGTATCTGTCATATCTATGTGGATAAGGATGCGGATATTGCAAAGTCCATCCCGGTGATCGTGGATGCAAAGACACAGTATACAGCCGCCTGCAATGCGACGGAGACACTGCTGGTACACAGGGAGATCGCAGAAAAACTTCTGCCTGCTTTGAACGATGCCCTGAAAAAGGCAGAGGTTGAGGTGCGGGGAACCGAAGATGTACGCAGGATCGTAGACTGTGTGCCTGCAGAGGAGGCAGATTTTGCGACAGAATATCTGGATCTGATCCTTTCCATCAAGATCGTGGACAGCATTGAGGAGGCGATCGAGCATATCAATCGCTACGGTTCTCATCACACAGATGCCATTCTGACGGAGAATGCCGAGGCGGCTGAGCAGTTTATGAGCTATGTGGATTCCGCAGGGGTCTATCAGAACTGTTCGACCAGATTTGCAGACGGTTTCCGCTACGGCTTCGGAGCAGAGGTCGGCATCAGCACCGGCAAGCTGCATGCCCGAGGACCGGTGGGGCTGGAAGGACTGTGTACCTACAAGTACCGTCTGTTCGGCAGCGGAAACATTGTCGGAGATTATGCATCGCATAAGAGGGAGTTTCATTTCAAAGATATTCAGTAAGAAAGGGAGAGAGCTATGGAAGCGTTTTTACATGTAATTGAAGAAATACTGGAAAAATATATCGTACAGTGCGGCATCCTGATTTTTGAATATATCGGTGTCGGTATCATCATATTCACCTGTCTGATCAGCTTCTGGAAATTTCTTCACAGAAATGAGGACACCAGGATCTATCTGGCAAAGGGTCTGGCGATGGGACTGGAATTCAAGCTGGGAAGTGAGATCCTGAGAACTGTGACCGTGCGTGAATGGTCGGAGATCGCTATTGTAGCCGGCATCATCTGCCTGAGAGCGGCATTGACCTTCCTGATCCACTGGGAGATCCGTCAGGAGGTCAAGGAGCAGGAGGAAGAGGAGCGCAGAAGGCTGGAGCGTGCGGCTGCGGAGGCTGAAGCATAGTGAAAATAACCAAAATAACCAAAATAACTTGCATGACACTCTGAAATATGATACTATTTTTTATGAGTAATATATAAAAACTGTTCAGAGAGGGAGGAATGAAAAATGAACAATAAGGTAAAAAAAGTTCTTGTATTACTTCTTGCAATGGTAATGCTGTTAAGCATACCGGTATCTGCAGCTTCTGTAAATGGTGGAAAGAGCTATAACAAGGCAAAGAAAGTCGGCAGAGGTACCACTGTGGTAACGCAGAAGGCAGGTACTGCAAGCTATGTAAAGTTCAAGGCACCGAAGACCAAGAAGTATAAGTTTACGATCAGCAGCCTGCGCTGCGGCGGAAGCTTCCAGAATGTTTACGCAAATGCACATTTTGCAACCGGCGGAGAGTACAACTATGTTACCTTCAAACAGAATGGAAATACAACGACCACACTGTTTCTGACCACTACACGCAACTATAACAGCAGTAGAAAAACCGGAACTACAAACATTACCAGTCTTCCGAAGAGAACTGCTTCCTTCAGACTTGCCAAGGGTCAGACCGTAGTTATGAGATTATATGCGGCAGCATCCGGATCACCGGTAAGATACAATCTGAAGATCAGCTGATCAACAGAAAAAGAAGAACATAAGAAAAGGGCCGAAGCAGAAGCTTCGGTCCTTTTTTGCATACGTATTATGTTATGCCAGCGGTGAGCCGGTCAGCAGCTCATAAGCCTGCAGATATTTTGCGATGGTCTTCTCAACGATCTCCTCCGGAAGTGTCCAGTTGTTGTCCGGATTTGCCTTGAGCCAGTCGCGGGCAAACTGCTTGTCGAAGGAAGGCTGTCCGTGTCCCGGCTCATAGCCGTCTGCCGGCCAGAAACGGGAGCTGTCCGGTGTGAGCATCTCATCACCGATGACTACATTGCCGTTCTCGTCCAGACCGAACTCGAACTTGGTATCTGCGATGATGATGCCGCGGCTGAGTGCATAGTCAGCACACTTTTTGTAGAGAGCGATGGTGCAGTCACGCAGCTTTGCAGCGTACTCCTCACCCTTGCCCGGGAAGTATTTCTCCAGATGAGCGATGCTCTGCTCATAGGAAATATTTTCATCATGATCACCGATCTCAGCCTTTGTGGACGGAGTGTAGATCGGCTCAGGCAGCTTGTCGGATTCCTTCAGGCCTTCCGGAAGTGTGATGCCGCAGACAGTACCGTCCTTCTGGTAGCTTGCCCAGCCGCTGCCGGTGATGTAGCCGCGGACGATGCACTCGATCGGAAGCATGTTCAGCTTCTTGCACATCATGCTCTTTCCGTCATACTTCGGCTGCTGGAAAAACTCCGGCATATCCTTGACATCTGCGGAAATCATGTGGTTCGGAAGGATGTCCTTGGTGAAATCGAACCAGAACTTGGACATCTGTGTCAGAACAGTACCTTTCTTGGTCACCTCATTGTTTAAGATCACATCGAAGCAGCTGATACGATCGGTAGCAACCATGATCAGGCTGTCGCCGTTATCGTAAATCTCTCGTACCTTACCCTCTTTGATTGGCTTCATGATAATTCTCCTTATTTATGAAATGAATCTCTCTGTGTAAATTGAGTCGTATTCAGTAAAACAGATTTTTCGAAAAAAATCAATTCTAAATTCCAGAAACTGTTTCAGGGACAGCTTGCAGTGCGGGAAGGTATGGGGTAAAATAGAAGCAAAATGAAGACAGAAGGAGATATGGGGGATGAAACGTTCTGAAATCAACAAGGCGATCAAAGAATTTGAGGAGACACTGAGCAGACATCAGTTTATGCTGCCGCCGTTCCTTTCCTTTACTCCGCAGGAGTGGGAAGAAAAGGGACATGAGTACGATGAGATCCGTGACAATGCACTTGGCTGGGATATCTCGGATTTCGGTGAGGGACATTTTTATGAGGGAAAAGGACTTTATCTGATCACACTGCGCAACGGCAATACAAAGAATGCAAAGTATACGAAGACTTATGCGGAGAAGATCATGATGATGAAGGAGGGACAGTACACTCCGAGTCATTTCCACTGGAACAAGATGGAGGATATCATCAACCGCGGAGGCGGAAATGTGGTTTTCCGTTTCTGGAATGCGGACAGTGAGGAAAAGGCAGATCAGACCAGTGAGGTGAAGATCTTCCGCGACGGATGCAGTTATACGGTAAAGCCGGGAGAGGAAGTGATCATCCGTCCGGGCGAGTCACTGACACTGTATCCGTACTGCTACCATGAGTTTTCCATTCAGAAGGGCACCGGCTATGCGCTGATCGGAGAGGTCTCCATGTGCAACGATGACAACACCGACAACCGTTTTGAGGAGCCGGCGGGCCGTTATCCGGCGATCATTGAGGACGAGGAGCCGTACCGTCTGCTCTGCAATGAGTATCCGGCAGCAAAGGAAAACTGATCTGTTCAAAAGAAAGTGGAGGAGAAGAGAATGACGGGAAGAAGATGGAGACAACTGTTGATCATAGCTGCAGTACTGATCATGACCTTTACACCGCTGAATGTTCAGGCAGCATCGAAGCGCTCCAAAGCAGTGAAGGCGTATCGCGAGATGCTGGCATCGGGAGGATGGAGTGCATTCTCACTGATCAGTCTGGACAAGGATAAGATCCCGGAGCTGGTGGCATACCGCCATCAGGGCTACAGCAGTACTTCGGGAAATTACTGTGTATATACTTACAGAAAAGGCAGGGTCGTACTGGTCGCCAATATGGGCTACAGCTTCGGATACTATAAGAAGAAAGGCGTGCTGTTTACTGTGGATTCGATCGTACCGCGGTGGGGAGGAGAAGAGTACCATATCCTCAAAAACGGCAAGGTGAATTACCGGCTGATCCATGTATCCTCCGGCTCTGCGACGGGGGTTCCGGACGGCTATATGAAGGCGAATGCAGCCGGAACGAAGAGAAGCGGCATCTCTGCTGCAAAATTCAGAAAGCTGCTGAAGCGGGCGACGGGAAATGCAAAGCTGATCCAGTCTAGAGAAATGAAATTTTATCAGAATACAGAAGAAAACAGAAATGTGATGTTGAAATAAAAGTCCATAAAGAACATAGATGTGTTTTTCATATTACATCTATGGAGCATTGGATCAGGTCAATGGAAAGGAATTCATATGAAGCTGGTTATTTTGGAGGCAGACAGTCTCGGAGAGGATATGATATTTACGCCGTTTGAGCGGTTTGGAGAGGTAGTGATCTATCCGGCCACTACAGCAGAGCAGATGCCGCAGAGAGTGAAGGATGCAGATGTTTTGATCGCGAACAAGGTTCCGATCAATGAGGAAACGATCGGACAGGCGGAGAACTTGAAGCTTGTCTGTGTGACAGCCACCGGAATCAATAACCTGGATGGAGAATATCTGAAAAAAAGAGGGATCGCCGCCTACAATGTGGCCGGCTACTCTACCGATGGGGTGGCACAGCATACCTTTGCTCTCCTGTTCTATGTATTGGAAAAACTGAACTATTATGATCAGTATGTAAAATCAGGAGAATATGCACGCGGAAGCTGCTTTTCCCATTTTTCGAAAAGCTTCTTCGAGCTGGCGGGAAAAACCTGGGGTATTATCGGAATGGGAGCGATCGGACGAAGGGTTGCAGAGATTGCAGCTGTATTCGGCTGCCATGTGATCTGTTATTCCGCGTCCGGGAAAAAATATGACAGCGCATACGAGCAGGTCGGGTTTGACGAATTGCTGGAGAGAGCAGATATTCTTTCGGTTCATGCACCTCTGAATGAGTATACGGAAGGATTGATGAACAGAGAGGCTTTCCGCAAGATGAAGTCCTCGGCGATTTTCCTGAACCTGGCAAGGGGTGCGATCGTAGACGAAGAGGGATTGTATCAGGCTTTGGAGGAAAACGACATTGCCGGTGCCGGTCTGGATGTGCTGTGCAAGGAACCGATGGACAGCGCAAATCCGCTGCTTAAGATTCAGGACAGCGGCAAACTGATCATCACTCCTCATATTGCCTGGGCTGCGAAGGAAACCAGATTTCGGGTAGTGGATGAGGTAGTGAAGAACATTCAAAGATTTACCGATGGAGATACCAAAAACAGAGTGTATTGATCTCCATTCATTGTGTTTTTGTCCGGAGTTTTTCAAAAAGCACCGGAAACAGTGAAAAATGCAAATCCCGCTGTAATCTACGG
>JAUNAF010000083.1 GCA_030527715.1 Eubacteriales bacterium | reverse complement strand
ACCACAGGTGTGGTGTGGAGCAAAAGTGTGCAACTTGTTATTGCAATTTTGGAGAGAATATTAGTTGTAATTTTTATAATAATTCATACATTCAGATAGCACAAAGAGGATAGTATATGATAAAAATATGGAAAGGATGTTTATGGATATCATGTGTGCAGAAAGAAGTTGGTCCATTGGTAGAAATTTGAGAAATAACTCATCAAGAATACACGAAAACATTGCATGGATTAGGTTTATATGGTGATAGTTTTAGAAATGATTATGTCCTTAAGCGTCAGTTTAATAATTTTCGTATTTCCTATTGGAAGTGGGGAGCAGCACAAATTATGAACGGAAGAGGATAAACTATGACAAAGAAAATATTAGAAACAATCAAGAAATATGAGAAAAAGGGTGATTTCAATTATGCTGAATCAACAGATGCTGTTTTAACAGAAGCGCAGAAACGGTTAGGCATTATGCTGCCAGAACAGTTTATTGACTATGTTAAAATGTTTGGCAGTGGTGGAATCGGAGGAATTTCTATTCTGGGAATAGGATTGGATGGCAGTATTATGTTCGAGGAAGAAACACGTGACTATCGACAATATGGATTGCCTGAAAATCTTGTCGTTATTGAAAATATAGATGAATGGCTCAATTGTATTGACTGCACTACTGGAAAAATTGTGTCATGGGATCAAAGTGGATTTGTAAAAGAGGAGAGCGATTGTTTTGATGATTATTTAATGCAGCAGATGCATGATGTTATTGATAATCTCAAATAAATAATATTGTACACCAAAAGACCATCCGGTTCTTCACATTATGATATGTGATAGAACGGATGGTCTTTTTGCTTTTATCTGTCTGCGAGATTTACATACTCCTGACGCGGCTGTACCGCTTTGTAGGCAGGGCGAATGATCTTGCTGTTGTTTACCAGCTCTTCCATGCGGTGCGCACTCCAGCCGACCATGCGGGCAACGGCAAAGATCGGTGTAAAGAGTTCCGTCGGAAGACCGAGAATGTTGTAAATGAAACCGCTGTAAAAGTCGACATTCGGGCTGACACCCTTGTAGATCTTGCGCTCTTCGGCAATGATCTGCGGGGCCAGTCTGGCAACATTCGCATAGAGATGATACTCATCGGTGCGGCCTTTTTCCTCAGAAAGACGCTCCACGAAGCTGCCAAGGATGCGTGCACGCGGATCAGAGAGTGAATAGACTGCATGTCCCATTCCGTAGATCAGTCCCGCGTGATCGAAAGCTTCCTTATGTAGTACAGCTCTGAGGTAAGCGGAGAGTGCTTCATCATCGTTCCAGTCATGCACATGTTTCTTCAGATCCTCAAACATACGGATGACCTTGATATTTGCTCCGCCGTGGCGGGGACCCTTCAGGGAACCTAAGGAGGCTGCCATGGAAGAATAGGTATCCGTACCGGAGGAGGTAACGACATGTGTCGTGAAGCTGGAATTGTTACCGCCGCCGTGCTCCATGTGAAGGATCAGTGCCAGATCCAGGATCTTTGCTTCCAGAGGAGAATATTTACTGTCCGGACGCAGAAGATAGAGGATATTTTCCGCAGTAGAAAGATCCGGCTGCGGAGAGTGGATAAACAGACTGTTGCCGTCATGGTAATGGCTGAATGCCTGATAGCCGTAGACTGAGAGCACCGGTACCAGACTGATCAGCTGCAGACACTGGCGGAGGACATTCGGAAGCGAGATGTCATCTGCACGGTCATCATAGGCGTAGAGTGTGAGGATACTGCGGGAAAGCGTATTCATCATATCCTTGCTCGGTGCCTTTAAGATGATATCGCGGACAAAACTGGTAGGCAGTGTGCGGTATCCTCCGAGAAGCGCAGAAAAATCCGCAAGTTCTGTCTGTGTCGGCAGTTTTCCGAACAGCAGAAGATAGGTGACCTCCTCAAAACCCAGGCGGTCATCGCTGATAAAGCCATGAACAAGGTTTTCCACATTGATGCCTCGATAAAACAGCTGACCTTCACAGGGGACGCGCTTTCCATCGATGATCTCCGTAGCATTTACTTCAGATATATCTGTAAGGCCGGCCAGGACACCCTCGCCGTTCAGATCGCGAAGCCCGCGTTTTACATCGTAGGTCGAATAGAGCGCCGGGTCGATCCGGTTGCATTCATTACAGAAATTAGTGTACTTGAGGATATCGGGGGTGATCTCAGAATAGTTTACTGATGTTGACATAATACTTCCTCCTCCGAAAAAAATTTGTTGTAATTATAGCACAGATTGGTAAAAAATAATAATTAAAAAAGTAGAAACTCTCTAATATTCAGATAAAGATGACAAAGGAACATCTGCCATAGCGTATTGACTTTTTGAAATGAAAATGAGATAATGACGCTAAGATAAACGAGAATAATACCTGGGTTGTGCGACAACTCCTGCCGTTTTGAACCTACATTTACTTTAAACGGGATTCCTACATTGCGGATTGGATGTCATGCCCCCATTATGGCCAGGGGAAGGCAGAAGAGAAGCTGCGGTTACCCACCTAGCATCGCTAGGAGTCAAGAGGCAGGAACCGGCATCCCGGGTATTTTATTGAGGAGAAACGATTGCAGGAACCAAAAGGGGCGAGGCAGTCGTTTTCGTTTTTCGCGAGCAGCGATGAGAATGCTGTGCTTGCACAGGTATTCGCGGTGCGTGCATTCTATTGTATATAAAGGGGGTTTTAAGATGGGGATCAAAATCAGTGACTTTGGAACACTTCCGGACGGAAGAAAGGCAAAGCTTTTTACGCTTGCCAACACACATGGCATGACGATCGAGGTGACAGACTACGGCGCAACGCTGGTGGCTGCAGTCGTGCCGGATGCACAGGGAAAGAGTGAGGATGTGATCCTGGGATATGCTGATGTGGTGGACTACACCAGATTTGACGGATATCTCGGAGCGATCATCGGAAGAAACGGCAACCGTATCGGTGGAGCATCCTTCATGATCAATGGGAAAAAATACCAGATGGAGGCCAATGAGAACGGCAACAACCTGCACAGCGGACCTCATGGATTCGATCAGGTCATCTGGAAGGCAGAGACAGATGAGCAGGCGCTCTCAGTCAGTTTCACACACCACAGTCCGGATGGGGATGAGGGGTTCCCTGGAAATTTTGATGTGACTGTGACCTACACACTCACGGAGAACAACGAGATCCGTATTGATTACCGCGGTGTCTGCGACCAGGATACGGTTGCAAATATGACAAACCACAGCTATTTCAATCTGGACGGTCATGACAGCGGAAGCATTCTGGACCATACGCTCTGGCTGGATGCTGATGCGATCACAGCAGTGGATGCAGAGTGCATTCCGACCGGTGAACTTCGTCCGGTAGAGGGAACGCCGTTTGATTTCCGCAAGGCAAAGAGAATCGGCGATGAGATCGATGCCGATGATGAGCAGATCCGTATGGGCGGCGGCTACGATCACAACTTTGCACTTCGTGCGGGCGAGGGTATTCGAAAGATCGGAGAAGTTGTCGGCGGAAGAAGCGGAAGAAAGATGGAAGTGCTGACAGACTGTGTCGGTGTACAGTTTTATGCAGGCAACTTCATGGATGAGAGCAGCATCAGCAAGGACGGAACTCCGTATCACAGAAGAGGCGGTCTCTGTCTGGAGACACAGTTCTACCCGGATGCTGTGAACCATGAGAATTTTGCTTCTCCGATCCTGAAGGCAGGAGAGACTTATCATACGACCACGATTTACCGATTCAGCTGAGAACTGTCGGAGCAGAACTGTATAATCTGAGAAGCGCTGTATAAAGATAAGAGCTATATAATAGGAAAGAAAGGAGGCTGACGCTGCATGCATTCCCTGGATAAAATCCTGATATTTGTAAAACGTGTTATGAATAAGATGAAAAAAGACAGTCTGGATGCATATGCAGCGCAGAGCGTCCTGTTTATCATCATGGGCTTTATGCCGATGATCATGCTGTTTCTGATGATGCTTCAGTACACATCACTGACTCCGGAGATGATGATGGAGCTTCTGGTGGATTTCCTTCCGCCGAGCTTTTACAATCTGATCTCCGGAATCGTCAGTGAGCTGTTTACACAGTCCACCGCGCTGCTGTCCGGATCCGTCATTGCAGCACTCTGGGCTGCGAGCAGAAGTGTGCTTTCGATCACGAACGGATTGAATTCCATCCGTGATGTGCGAGAGGATCGAAATTACTTCTATATGAGACTGCGCTCAGGTATTTACATGATCTTTCTTCTGGCATCTATCATTATGGCACTGCTCGTGCTGCTGTTCGGTAATCAGATCCAGATCTTTCTGCTGAAGGAGATCCCGCAGCTTGCACAGTTTACCAGTCTGATCATCAGTATGAGATCTGTCATGTCGATCATTGTACTTTCCGTTGTCTTTACGGCGATCTATACCGCACTTCCAAACTGCAGACTGCATGTTGTGCGGCAGATCCCGGGAGCGATCCTTGCGGCGATCGCCTGGTCGGTGGTCTCCTTTGGATTCTCTCTGTACTTTGAGTATGCAAAAAAATCCACGATCTACGGAAGCCTGACGACTGTCGTGATGCTGATGCTGTGGCTGTATATGTGTATGTGGCTGCTCTTTGCAGGAGCTGAGCTGAACTGCTATTTTGAGTATCCGGACTCCTTCTTCAGGGATGAACTGCTGTAGACAGTCTGTTTTGTGGCTTGACAGAAAAAAAAACTATGTTAGAATAAAACAAGAAAAAGGCTGTGAAGGCGTATAGTAGCATTTCATTTTCCAACAGAGAGAGGAAGTCGTCGGCTGGAAGCTTCCCCGGGTTCAGGTGAGATGTCGAAGTTCCCGCTGAAGCTGCATATTTGAGGATATCTGTACAGGACAGAGAAAGTAGGATATGACGTTTAATGTACGTTACACATAGAGAGTGCCCGCGTATTGCGGGAATCAGGGTGGTACCGCGGAACAGATGCTTCGTCCCTTAGGATGAAGATTCTGTTCTTTTTTTATACCAAACTCACAGAAACACGATATGAGGAGGAAATCTTATGAAAAACAAACTGCAGGAGATTCGTGAGAACGCGATCGAGCAGATCCGGCAGTCGGATGCTCTGGAAAAACTGAATGATGTTCGTGTCAGCTTCCTTGGAAAAAAGGGTGAGCTGACCGCTGTATTAAAGGGTATGAAGGATGTTGCTCCGGAAGACCGTCCGTTGGTTGGACAGATGGTAAATGACACCAGAGCATTTATCGAGGAAGCGATCGAGGAGACCAAAAAGAAGCTGGAAGCAAAGGCGCTTGAGGCACAGCTGGCAGCAGAGGTTATTGACGTTACTCTTCCGGCAAAGAAGAACAATGTCGGACATCGTCATCCGAACACCATCGCTCTGGAAGAAGTAGAGCGTATCTTCATTGGTATGGGATATGAAGTAATCGAGGGACCGGAGATCGAGTATGATCTTTACAACTTCGAAAAGCTGAATATTCCGGCAAACCATCCGGCAAAGGATGAGCAGGATACCTTCTATATTAATAAGGACATCGTGCTCAGAACACAGACTTCCCCGGTACAGGCAAGAATCATGGAGAAGGGCAAGCTCCCGATCCGTATGATCTCCCCGGGACGTGTATTCCGTTCTGACGAAGTAGATGCAACACATTCCCCGTCCTTCCATCAGATCGAGGGACTGATCATCGATAAGAATATTACTTTTGCAGATCTTAAGGGAACTCTGGAGGAGTTTGCAAAAGAGCTGTTCGGACCGGAGACTAAGACCAAGTTCCGTCCGCATCATTTCCCGTTCACAGAGCCGAGCGCAGAGGTGGATGTAAGCTGCTTCAAGTGCGGCGGAAAGGGCTGCCGTTTCTGTAAGGGATCCGGATGGATCGAGATCCTCGGCTGCGGTATGGTACACCCGCATGTACTTGAGATGTGCGGCATTGATCCGGAGGAGTATACCGGATTTGCATTTGGTGTCGGCCTGGAGCGTATCGCACTGTTGAAATACGAGATCGACGATATGAGACTGCTGTATGAAAACGACATCCGTTTCTTGAAACAGTTCTAGGGAAGGAGATAGTAAAACGTGAATACTTCATTATCATGGATTAAAGCATATGTTCCTGAACTTGAGTGCACCGCGCAGGAGTACACTGATGCAATGACACTGAGCGGCACCAAGGTTGAGGGATTTGAAAAACTGGACAGAGATCTGGAGAAGATCGTGATCGGACAGATCGTATCCATCGCACCGCATCCGGACGCAGACAAGCTGATCATCTGCCAGGTAAATGTCGGTGAGGAGACCGTACAGATCGTTACCGGTGCTCCGAATGTCAAAGAGGGTGACAAGGTTCCGGTAGTTCTTGACGGCGGCCGTGTTGCCGGCGGACATGACGGAAAGCTTACCGAGGGCGGAATCCAGATCAAAAAGGGCAAGCTGCGCGGCGTGGATTCCTACGGTATGATGTGCTCCATTGAGGAGCTTGGTTCCACCAGAGAGATGTACCCGGAAGCTCCGGAGTACGGTATCTACATTTTCCCGGAGACCGCAGTGGTTGGAGAGAGCGCAGTGAAGGCACTCGGTCTGGACGATGTGATTTTTGAATATGAGATCACTTCCAACAGAGTAGACTGCTACAGCGTGATCGGTATTGCACGTGAGGCAGCAGCAACCTTCCGCAAGCCGTTCTGCCCGCCGGTAGTAACTGCAACCGGAAATGATGAGAATGCAAATGACTATGTAAAGGTAACCGTGAAGGACACTGATCTCTGCCCGCGTTACTGTGCAAGAGTCGTAAAAAATATCAAGATCGCTCCGTCACCGGAATGGCTGCAGAGACGTCTGGCTGTAAACGGCATCCGTCCGATCAACAACATTGTTGATATCACCAACTATGTTATGGAAGAGTACGGTCAGCCGATGCATGCTTATGACTATGACACTCTTGCAGGACATGAGATCGTAGTACGCCGTGCTGAGAACGGTGAGAAATTCACCACTCTGGACGGTCAGGAGCGTGTTATGGATGACTCCGTTCTGATGATCTGTGATGCTGAAAAAGCAGTCGGCATCGCCGGTATCATGGGCGGTGAGAATTCTATGATCACTGATGATGTAAAGACCATGATGTTCGAGGCAGCCTGCTTCGATGGAACCAACATCCGTCTCTCTGCAAAGAAGATCGGTCTGCGTACTGATGCTTCCGGAAAGTTCGAGAAGGGTCTGGATCCGAACAATGCACAGGCAGCGATCGACCGCGCCTGCCAGCTGATCGAGGAGCTCGGCGCAGGTGAGGTAGTCGGCGGCATGGTTGATGTATACAGCAAGAAGAAAGAGCCGGTACGTGTACCGTTTGAGCCAGAGCGCATCAATGCACTGCTCGGTACCGATTTAAGTGCTGAGGAAATGCTCGGTTACTTCAAGAGCGTAGACCTGGCTTACGATGAGAAGACCAACGAAGTCGTTGCTCCGACCTTCCGTCACGATATTTTCCGCACCGCAGATCTGGCTGAGGAAGTGGCAAGATTCTACGGATATGACAACATTCCGACCACCCTTCCGAAGGGAGAGGCGACCACAGGAAGACTGCCGTTCTATCTGCGTGTGGAGCAGACAGCAAGCGACATTGCTGAGTACTGCGGATTCTCTCAGGCTTATATTTACTCTTTCGAGAGCCCGAAGGTATTTGACAAGCTGATGATTCCCGAGGGAGATGCGCTGCTCAATGCCATTAAAATCTCCAACCCGCTTGGAGAGGACTTCAGCGTTATGAGAACGATCTCTCTGAACGGTATGCTGACTTCACTGGCATTCAACTATAATCACAGAAACAAGAATGCACGTCTCTATGAGCTCGGCAAGATCTATCTGCCGAAGGCACTTCCGCTGACAGAGCTTCCGGATGAGCGTACACAGCTGACACTCGGTATGTACGGCGACGGTGATTTCTTCAGCATGAAGGGTGTCATCGAGGAGTTCTTTGAGAAGGCAGGACTGCACGAGAGAGTGACCTACGATCCGAAGGCAGGCAGACCGTATCTGCATCCGGGACGTCAGGCAAACATTGTATACGGCGGTAAGGTGATCGGATACATTGGTGAGGTACATCCGACGGTAGCAGGCACTTACGGTATCGGCGAGAAGGCATATGTAGCTGTTCTGGATATGCCGTCCGTAGTAGAGTTCGCAACCTTTGACAGAAAATTCGAAGGAATCGCAAAATTCCCGGCAGTTACCCGTGACCTGAGTATGGTCGTTCCGAAGAATATCCTCTCAGGAGAGATCGAGAACATGATCGCACAGCGCGGCGGAAAGATTCTGGAAAGTCTTGAGCTCTTCGATCTCTATGAAGGCGCTCAGATCCTGTCCGGTCACAAGTCCATGGCTTACAAGCTGGTCTTCCGTGCAAAGGATCGTACTCTGGCTGAGAGCGATATCAGTGCATCTATGAAGAAGATCCTGAATGGACTGGAGTCCATGGGAATCAAGCTTCGTCAGTAAAGGAAGCAGGATATGAAAACAGCAGATTTTTATTATGATTTACCGCAGGAACTGATCGCACAGGATCCGCTTGAGGATCGTTCCTCCTCCAGACTCATGGTGCTGGATAAGGAGAGCGGAGAACTGCAGCATCGTGTATTTAAGGACATCCTGGAATACCTTCAACCGGGAGACTGCCTGGTGATCAACAATACAAAGGTTATTCCGGCGAGACTTTACGGAGTCAAGCCGGATACCGGCGCAAAGATCGAGGTGCTTCTGCTGAAGCGCCGTGAGAATGATGTCTGGGAGACCCTGGTAAAACCGGGAAAGAAGGCACGTCCGGGAATGAAGATCTCCTTTGGTGAGGGACTTCTTATGGGCGAGGTCCTTGACGTGGTAGAAGAGGGCAACCGTCTGATCAAGTTTACCTACGAAGGTATTTTCGAGGAGATTCTGGATCAGCTGGGGCAGATGCCGCTTCCGCCGTACATCACACATCAGCTCAAGGACAAAAACCGCTATCAGACGGTCTACGCAAAGCATGAGGGTTCTGCAGCCGCACCGACTGCGGGACTGCATTTCACACCGGAGCTTTTGAAGCAGATCGAGGACAAGGGTGTGAAGATCGCACATGTCACTCTGCATGTCGGACTCGGCACCTTCCGTCCGGTCAAGGTGGAGGATGTCACAGAGCATCATATGCATTCCGAATTCTATATGATCGAGGAATCTCAGGCAGAGCTTATCAATGAGACAAAGAAAAACGGAGGAAGAATCATTTCTGTCGGAACCACCAGCTGCCGTACCCTGGAATCGGCAACCGATGAGCAGGGCATTCTCCATGCAGGCAGCGGCTGGACAGAGATCTTCATCTATCCGGGTTATCAGTTCCGACTGATCGACTGCCTGATCACCAACTTCCATCTGCCGGAATCCACCCTGCTGATGCTGGTATCTGCACTTGCAGGAAAAGAGAAGATCATGGCAGCCTATGAGGAGGCAGTGAAAGAGAGATACAGATTCTTCAGTTTCGGAGATGCGATGTTCATCAAAGAAGATCGTAAATAAGAAGCTTCCAAATAGCAGGAAAATTCTTGAATAAAGAGATTTAGATCACAGAAATCCCTGGTTGTGTATCGGGATATGCAGCATTAAAGCAGCATACCGGCACAGCCGGGGATTTCTTATATTCTGAGGCAGGTTCTTTGACCGATTTCCATATTTTCTTGTTATAGGTCAACGTCTAGTGAGGACTTCTTGACCGATTCTCGCATTTTCACGCTATAGGTCAACTTTCCGGCCGTGATTTTTTGACCGATTTCCACATTTTCTTGCTATAGGTCAAATTTCGGCCAAGATTTCATGGACCGATTTCCACATTTTCTTGCTATAGGTCAAATTTCGGCCAAGATTTCATTACC
>JAUNAF010000082.1 GCA_030527715.1 Eubacteriales bacterium | reverse complement strand
TAGGATGGAGAGGGCAGCTTATGTTTGTTGGTTTGGATATCGGAACTTCGGGCACAAAGGCTGCCCTTTTAGATGCTAAAGGACAGGTGCTCTGTTCGCATCAGGTATCCTACGGCTTTTCCAATACCGCGAAAGGTTATCGCGAGCTGGATGCTGAGGAGGTCTGGAGAGCGGCAAAGTGCTGTCTGGCAAAAGTCGGACACGGACAGGAAGTCCGCACGATCTCTGTTTCCGCACTCGGAGAGGCGATCGTCTTTCTTGATGCGGACGGCAGGGTAATGGCACCGGGCATCACCGGCACGGATGTGCGTGGAACTGAGGAGCTGGCAAAGCTTCGGGAACAGTTTTCGGAGCATCATCTGGTCGATGTCACCGGTCAGAATCTGAGTGTGATCTATTCGGCGAATAAGATCCTCTGGGTAAAAAATCACCGCAGAGAGCTTTATGAACAGGCGTGGAAGATCCTGACCTTCCAGGATTTTATTCTGTACCGTCTGAGCGGCGAGTGCAGGATCGACTATTCCATGGCCTGCCGGACACTGTTTTTTGACATTGATACGATGGACTGGTCAGAGCCGCTGCTGGAGGGAATGGGGATCTCCAGAGAAAAGCTCGCCGTGCCGTGTGCGGCGGGAACAGTCGTCGGAACACTGCGAAATTCCCTGGCGGAAGAGCTGGGACTGCAGTCCGGTGTGAAGATCGTTACAGGTACGCACGACCATATCTGCAATGCGATCGGCAGCGGTGTCTGTGAGGCGGGCGACTGTGCCAATACCGTGGGTACGACGGAAGGTCTGACGGCGGTGGTCAGAAGATCGGAGCTGACGACGGAGAATATCGAAAAGTATCAGATCTCCTGCGAACCTTTCGCGGTGCCCGGGCTGTACAATACCGTTGCCTGGAACAATACTTCCGGTGTTCTGCTGCGCTGGTTCGCAACAGAATTTGTGAAGGAGAAGCGGCCGGAACAACTGCTCGAGACCTTTGCAGAACTGAATGGCTCTATGAAAGAGGAACCGACTAGTCTGCTGGTGCTGCCTCATTTTTCAGGTGCGGCGACACCTTATATGGATACGGATTCGCTCGGAGCGATTCTGGGTCTGACACTGGATACCAGAAGAGAAGATATTTACAAGGCACTGATGGAGGGCGCCAATCTTGAACTGGCACTGATCCTGGAGAGTCTGCTTCATGCAGGTATGCAGCCGCGAAAGATCATCGCAACCGGAGGAGCACTTTCTCCGCAGCTTCTGCAGATCAAGGCGGATGTGCTGGGACTGCCTGTCTGGACGGTAAAAAACCGTCAGACCGGTACACTCGGAGGAGCGATGCTCGGAGCAGTTGCCGATCAGAAGTTTTCCACAGTGAAAGAGGCGGCGGAGGCGATGGTAATGCTGGATGCTGTGTATGAGCCGGATGCCGGACGAAGTGCCGTCTACAAAGAAAAGAAAGAGATTTACCGCAGACTGTATCCGTCTATCTGTGAGATCAGTCATGCGATGATAGCAATGAGAAAATAAACGTAACTGTTCAGTAACCTCACAGTTACAATAAATCCTTGCAGAAAGTAGAGGAGAAAGTCATGGGAGAACAGAAGAAATATGACGTCATCTGCGTCGGTCAGGTGGTACAGGATATTCTGGTGACCGGGATCCCGCAGGATGCTTTTGTTTCAGGAAAGGATACCGTGCTGGCAAAGACACTGACCCTCGGTGTCGGCGGAGACGCAGCCAATGAATCTGCGATTCTGGGCAAGCTGGGTGATCATGTTGCACTGCTGGCCAGACTGGACCGCAGAAATGTCGGTGATATGATCTATGAGGATATGAAGAGAGAGCATGTGGATCCGGCACTGATCATTCGACCGGATGACTGTGAGACCTTTTCCACAGTCGTTGTGATCCATCCGGACGGCAATCACAGCTTTATGGTTGGGCCTGGCAAAAACTTCAATCTGGAGTGGTCTGACATCGATCTTGAGGTGTTTAAGGAGACACGTGCGGTTACCGCAGCGAGTCTGCTGGCACTCGGAGAACTGGACACCAACGGAATCGACCGTATTTTTACAACAGCACAGGAGAACGGAGCGCTCACGATCGCGGATATGAGTTTTGATATGCGCGGTATCGGACCGCACGGTGTGGATCATGTCTTCCCGCATGTGGATTATCTGATGCCGAGTCTGGATGAGGCGGTCTATGTGACCGGTTCAAAGGATCCGGATGAGATCGCAGACTACTTCCTGGCAGCAGGCGTAAAGAATGTGCTTCTGAAGCTGGGCGGCGAAGGCTGCTTCTTTAAGAATCATACAGAGAGATTTTTTACAGATCCGTTTGAGGTGACACCGGTGGATACCACGGGCTGCGGAGACAACTTCGTTGCAGCGTTTACCCACTGTCTTCTGAAGGGACTTTCTCATCAGGAATGTGCAGAATTTGCAAGCGCGACCGGCGCACTGAATTCTCAGGGAATCGGAGCACATACTTTTGTACAGTCCGAGGAGCAGGTGCTGGAGTTCATGAAGACCGCACCGAAGAGAGTGATAAAAAGAGATTGATCTTGATTCTGCGCTGAAAGCAAAAGAAGGTCCACCGGACTTTCTCTTTGCATAGTTAGATATGAAAAAGCCGGCGCAGCTGCGCCGGCTTTTCGTGACAATAGAAGAATGTTCGCAGAGCGTGCAGTCTATTGTTTTTCAGAATCCTGTTTCAATATGCGTTCCGCGTTTTTCAGTGAGCAGGTCAGATGAGCGCGCATGCCCTCCTCTGCCTGGAGAATGTCATGGTTTTGCAGTCCGGTCAGGATCCTGCGATGGAAATAGATGGACTGTCGGATGCTCATCTCATTCTCGATATCGTGCTCAAGGAACATGTTGTCGTAGCAGATATTTCGAATCGCATTGATCAGAACTGCCAGCAGGTGGTTGCCGGAAGATTCAGCGATCAGGGCGTGAAAGTCCAGATCAAGCTCTCGGCGGGTCTCGATCGGCAGATCGATCCGCTCAAGCTGCAGTGTGAGCTGCTGAAGCCGTTCGAGAGCCTCGGGCGTGATCTTCTGTGCAGCACTGTTGCAGGCGGCAGTCTCCAGAATGATACGGGTCCCATAGATCTCGCGGTAATCGATATTTTCCATCAGGATCATACGGTTGATCATGTCGGAGAGATTGCGGACCTTGGGTTTTGTGATATAGTTGCCCATGCCGTTCTTGGTCTCGATCAATCCTCGTTCCTTGAGGATATTCAGGGCCTCGCGCACTGCGGTCTTGCTCACGGCAAACTGGTCGGCCAGTTCCTGCTCGGTCATCAGTTTCTCGTGATCTGTCAGCTCTTCGTTCAGGATCATCTGTTCAAGCGTGTCGGCGATCTGGTCGGAAAGCTTGGCTTTTACTATTTTAAAGGGGGCAGTGTTATTCATAATCATCTCCCTCGGTTGAACGCCAAAGGCGTTTGCAATTTGTTTTATTTTTATCAATATACCATTATCGACGATGATAAGTCAATGTTTACATAAGACGATTTCGACGGAAAATTTCGTTGAAACAGTCGGACCGACATTGGCAGTGATATACAGAAAAACTATATAAATACTATATAAATAAGGGGGTTTTCACATGAGAACAATCAAAGCACAGCCACTCACAGCCGAGGCATTCCAGCCTTACGGAACCTTCACCGACCTGCTTCATCCGACGGGGTACAACCTTGACGGTTTCTATCAGGATCGCGTAAAAATGAGCGTGGCAGGAAACATGAATCTGGCATTTTCACCGCTGGTAGTCAAGAAAGCTGATCCGATGATCGTGACCGCAGCAGAGTATCATGACAGCACACAGGAAGGTATTGTCTGCCTGGATGATGATATTATCATTCATGTTGCACCGGCAAGCAAGGTACCGGTACCGGAGCTGACAGAAGCATTCTTTGTGCCGAGAGGAACTCTGGTATGCCTGCATCTGGGCACCTGGCATCTGGCACCGATCGCGGTTCATGAGGAGACAGCACATGTGCTGATCACCCTGCCGGAGCGTATCTACAAAAATGACTGTGTCGTCATCGATTATGCCGAGGAGCAGCAGATCAAAATCGAACTGTAACCTGTTTATAGAAGAAGTGTTGAAGCAGCCGTGCACATTTTTGTGCGCGGCTGCTTTTCATGACAATAGAATGTTCGCGGAGCGTGCATTCTATTGTTTTGCCGGGCGTGCGAAGTGAAAAATCCGTGTATTTTTCTGTGAAAATCAGAGGAAGATCACCAAAGAAGGGGAGACGGGGAGGGTCTGCATGAAAAAAGTCTTTTTCTTCTTGATTTAGTGCATAAAACAGCCGTTTTTCGGGAGGGCTGCACGAAAAATGTCTTTTTCTTCTTAAATTAGTGCATAAAATAGCTGTTTGCTGGATGGATGTGCATGATTAATGTAATGTTTTTCTTATTTTAATGCAAAGAGCTGCTGTTTCATTAAATGTTTGCACTAAGATGGGTGTGAATCCTCTTGTTTTTGTGCATTCATGGTTTTGCGTAGATGGCCTGGCATTTTAGGTGGCATATCCGGCAGAATATCAGGACATACAGGCAAATCTACATCTAGGTGATGGTTTACGAAAAACCACAAAATATTGTTTATGTGAAAAATACACATAATCATGTATTAGAAAAACGTTTTAATGAACGTTAAGCACATAAAAATGCTTGACGCTTTTGTGTAATTGCACTATAATAAGTCGTGTTACAGGTCGGACATTGAAAAAATGACCATAGACGAGAGCACGGCTGAAAGTGCGCAGTTTTTCAACTTGACGGAGGATGAGATGGGATATCAGGATCGTTATCAGGAGTATCTGGAGGAGGTTTCCGGTGATATCGCCTACTGTATAGAGAGCGGCAAAAGACCGGTATTTGGATATACAAGTGATCTGGATGTCGTTTTCCAATATGATCCGAAAGTCATTGATCAGCTGATAGCCGAGCATCTGACGGAAGAACCAAAACTGCGGACAGAGGATCTGATCACAAGTCTCTCAGATCTGGCAAGAGTGATCGCAGGATATATGATGGAAGGCGCAGGCGGTGAGATCGATATCACAGATTACGAGGTCTGCACCTATCTGAATGAGCATTTTGAGGGAACGCCGGGACTGGGCGGTACCTGTGCACAGGGCGCGGCTGCGTTGGCTGCAACAGGGATGCCGCTGCTGGCACATATCACGGACCGTTGCAAAGAGGTCTGCACACTTCTGGATTATCCGGGCCTTGAGGGGGTTCGGGACGGACGTGCGGTACCGATCCGTGAGCTGGCAACAGAGGAGACTCCGGTCTACCATATGATTTTACAGTACAGCAAAGGTGACGTTTTCCATATCGGAGACAAGGAATACACCGTTCCGTGTTCCAACCGCCTGATCATGGATTACGATACGATACATAAGGATCTGAACGTGGATGCAGACTTCAGAAAGTATCTGGAGGAGCATGCAGAAGATCTGATTTCCTATAATATTTCCGGAATGAACGGAATCGTGGATGCAGAGCTGGTGAAGCGGAGAATGGAAGAGATGTCCGAGCACTATCGCAGGATCCGTGAGAAGAATCCGGGATGCATTTTCTATTTTGAGAGTGCACACTATCTGAGTCAGCAGGTAATGCAGGAAGTTTACAGCAGCATGGCCGGATATGTTGACATTATGGGTATGAACGAGGAAGAGCTTGCAGTATATGCCGGTGAATCTACAGGACAGGCTCTGAACAAGGGCAGTCTGGATGACATCCTGCGTTGTCTGCAGCGTGTAAAAGAACAGTACGGAGCAAAGGGCATCATTCTTCATACAAAAGATTATTCCCTTTACTATGGAAAGAAACTGGAGGGTATTGACATCGAGAAGGGCCTGACGATAGGCAATCTGATGTCAGGCACGAGAGCGAGAGTCGGCCGCTACGGCACACGTGAGGAGTGTGCAGAGTCGCTGTCCCTGTCTCTCTCAGAAAAGGGTCTGCGCTTTGCAGAGGAGCTTTCACAGAAGGCACTCTCAGAGTACACCTGCCTGGTTCCGTCCAGATATATGGAAAAGCCAAAATATACGATCGGTCTTGGAGATACTTTCGTAGCCGGCGTACAGATGGCATTTGTATCAGAAAAGAAATAAATTAAAGGAGGCGGTAACCATGGCTGAGAATTACATCTTAGAGTGCTCCGGCATTTCTAAGGCTTTCGGCGGTACGCAGGCTCTGAAGGATGTGCAGCTGCATATTCGACCGGGCGAGGTACATGCACTTCTGGGAGAGAATGGTGCAGGAAAGTCAACGCTGATGAAGATCATTATCGGACTGTACAAACAGGACGAGGGATCGATTACCTGGGACGGAAAACCATATCAGGCAAGAGGTCCGGTAGATGCCATCAATCAGGGTATTTCCATGATCCATCAGGAGCTGAACCCAGAGCCACATCTTTCTATTGCAGATGCGATTTTCCTGAAGAGAGAGTCGACAAGTTTCGGAGGACTTCTGCTGAACAAAAGAGAGCAGAATCGCAGAGCAGATGAGATCCTGAAAAAGTTTGATTTCCCGTTTGGTGCAAAGACCCTGATGAAGGAGCTGACACTGGCGCAGGTGCAGATGATCGAGATCATCAAAGCAGTTTCCTGTAACGCAAAGCTGATCATCATGGACGAGCCGACATCTTCACTGGACAGTGAGGAGACCGAGCATCTGTTCCGTACCATCCGTGATCTGAAATCCAAGGGTGTATCGATCATCTATATCTCCCATCGAATGGAAGAGATTTTCGAGATCTGTGATCGAGTTTCCGTATTCCGAGACGGAACCTACGTCAACAGCCGTGACATGGACGGCGTAACCAGAGACGAGCTGATCTCGATGATGGTAGGTCGAAATGTAAAGAATATTTTCCCGAAGGTAGACTGTGAGATCGGAGAGACCGTATTTAAGGTAGAAGGTCTTACCGGAAAGGGATTTGAGAATATCAGTTTTGAGGTCAGAGCCGGTGAGATTCTCGGACTGTCCGGTCTGGTAGGTTCCGGACGAAGCGAGACGGTGCGTGCGATCTTCGGACTGGATCCTCTGGAGTCCGGAAAGATCTATCTGGACGGCGAGGAGATCAAGATCAAGCATCCGAAGGATGCGATCAAGCGTGGTATCTGTATGGTAAATGAGGATCGTAAGGGCTACGGTCTCTGCCTGCAGAGATCCATTCGTGAGAATATCTCCCTTCCGAACCTTCCGAAACGTCAGAAAGGCCTGATCTTAAATCAGAAGAGAGAAAGAGAAGAGTGTCAGGAATTTGCAGAGCTTTTGACAGTCAAGTGTGCCAGCATTGAGCATACCGGACTTTCCCTGAGTGGTGGTAACCAGCAGAAGGTGGTACTCGCAAAGTGGATGATGGCGAACCCGAAAGTGCTGATCCTGGATGAGCCGACCCGAGGCGTTGACGTCGGTGCAAAATCCGATATCCACACACTGATGTGTAAGTTCGCAGCACGCGGCATGGCGGTTATCATGATTTCCTCGGAGCTTCCGGAGGTCATGGGTATGAGTGACCGTATCCTGATCTACCATGAGGGCAAACTCAATGGTGAGATCGATCGAAGTGAGATCGTTTCTGGTAATGTCACCCAGAAACATGTACTTGAAAAAGAGTTCGGAGGCAAATAGAAAACAGGGAGGAAGGCACTATGGCTTCAAAAAATAAAAAGAAGATCCTTGGAATGGATCAGGATCAGTTCAGTATGTTTCTTGGTAAATACGGTATCGGTATCATCCTCCTTGGCATGGTAGTGATCATCGCGATCGTGAAACCGCTCTTTATCAAACCGAACAACCTGCTGAATATTTTCACACAGATTTCCATCAACGGCCTGATCGCCTATGGTATGTGTCTGGCGATCACCACCGGCGGTATCGATCTGACAGTTGGTGCTCAGCTCGCTCTGGTCAGCTGTATCTTAGGACAGCTGGTAGGTGTGAAGGGCTGGGGACTTCTTCCGGCATGCCTGGTGGCACTGCTGGTATCCGGCGGCTTTGGTTTCTTAAACGGACTGCTGATCTCCAAGTTCAACATGTTCCCGTTCGTAGTAACACTTTCCACACAGCTGGTCGTACGAAGCGCAGCTCAGATCATCAGCAGTGGTAAGGCAGTTTCCATGGCAGAGCCGGCATTCAAGGCGATCTACTCCGGAAAGTTCGGCGTGATTCCGAGACCGATCATTTATCTTGCTGTTGTAGTTGTGATCATGTACATCGTTATGCACTGGACCCGCTTCGGCCGCTATGTCTATGCAGTAGGCGGAAATGAGCATGCAGCGATCGCATCCGGTGTCAGCATTTTCTGGACCAAGACCATGTGCTACACCATCAGCGGTATCCTGGCTGGTCTCGCCGGTATCATCATGACAAGTAAGACCGGTTCCGCACAGTCCAACATCGGTATCGGATATGAGACAGATGCCGTTGCAGCCTGCGTACTTGGAGGAACTTCTTTCGCAGGCGGTATCTCCACAGCACCTGGTGTACTGCTCGGTGCGATCATCATCGGCTGTATCTACAATGGTATGAACTTCCTGAAGATCGATTCCTATTATCAGTCTCTTGCAAAGGGTGTTGTTATCATCGGTGCGGTACTGCTTGATATGGTAATGAACAAGAAAAACCGTTAAATTTTCCGACGGTACAGTAATTCGGGATCGCAGATCCCTCTTAAATCAGTCCATAGCATGGGTACGAGGCCCATTGTTATAGAAAAAAATCATATCTTTTTAAAGGAGGAAGTAACATGAAATTCAGAAAAGTGGCAGTGATCTCAATGGCAGCTCTTATGGCAACAGGAATGGCAATGGGCGTATCCGCAGAGGAGAAGGCCGGTGACGTAAACGGAGACGGCAAGATCGTTGTTGGTTACATTTCCAAGAACCTGACAGACCCGTTCCATGCACCGATCAATGATTATGCAAATGCAACCCTGACCGGTCTGGTAGAGGATGGAACCATTGATGAGTTCACTGGTATCCTGGACGGAAACACAGACGGTGCAAAGCAGTGTGACCTGGCTGCAGACTGCATCAACATGGCATGTGACTATGTAATCATCCTTCCGGCAGAGGCAGTTGCATCTGACCCGGCAGTTACCTCTATGGTAGACGCAGGCATCAAGGTTGTAGTTGTTAACTCCAAGACCGACAGCACAGACGATCTGGCTCTGACCTACTGCGGTTCTGACGATGTATACGCTGGTGAGCTGATGGCTGACTACGTTAAGGAGCAGGTTCCGGACGGTGGTGTATATGTTCACTTACAGGGTGTTATCGGTAACTCCGCACAGATCCAGCGTGGCGAAGGTATCCTGAATAAGATGGATGACAAGTGGGAGCTGGCAGCAGATGTTCCGTGTGACTGGGCAGCAGATAAGGCTACCAACGCAGCACAGGACTACATGGCACAGTACGGCGACGAGCTGAAAGCAATCATCTGCGATAACGATGATATGTCTTCTGCAGCACAGCAGACCTGTAACGAAGCAGGCAGAGAAGACATCGTTTGTATCGGTGTTGATGGTAACCAGGGACCTCTGGCAATGGTTAAGGCTGGCACACTTGGCGCAACCGTTCTTCAGGATGGTGTAGGTCAGGTTAAGGCTGGTATCGACGCAATCACAAATGATATCGCTGGCGAAGCAGTAGAGAAAGAGTACATCGTTCCGTTCGTACTTGTTACCTCTGAGAACGTTGACGAGTATCTTCAGTAGTTAGCAGAGATTAATTATAAGAAGATTTCAGCAGTTTGAAAAAACGTCTGAAAAATGAAACTTAAGGAGCTGCCGCTCTTATAACTGAGATTCAGTTATGAGCGGCAGCTCTTTTTCATGACAATAGAATGTTCGCGGAGCGTGCATTCTATTGTTGCGCGAG
>JAUNAF010000137.1 GCA_030527715.1 Eubacteriales bacterium | reverse complement strand
TCACAGGCTCCTCCTTCGGCGCTTCCGTCACTGGTTCCTCGGTTTCTGCAGGTACTGCATCAAAGACTGCTGTGTAGGTAACATCTTCTGTCACTGATGTCAGCCCCGGCTGCCATCCGCGGAAGGTGTAGACCATATCTGCATCGCCGTCTTTCACTGGTGCAGCACTGTCATAAGAAGGCATCTCGCCATACGGGACCTCAAAATCTGTCTCCAGGACAGTGCCATCCTCATTTACCCAGGTTACGGTATAACTGTTGACTTTCCATACAGCATACAGGGTAGTATCCTCGGCAAGCTTAAACATACTTCTTCCCGCATATGTCTCTCCGCTTCCGTCCGCTTTGGTATTCCAGCCTGCAAAATGATATCCGGTCATCGCATATTCAGATGCATCGGCAAGACGAAGGTCTACTTCCTTTGCTGTCTTCTTTCCGGCAATGCTTCCGTCTGCTCCATTCAGATCATAGGTCAGACTCAGGCTCTGCAGCTGATCGTACTTCCATGACGCTGTCAGTACCACATCCTCTGCCGGCATACTGTCAAAGGTATAGAGTGTTCCCTCTGCATCATACCAGCCGTCCAGCCATGCACGGCCTGCCGGCTTATCCTCAGGTTCATAACTGCTGTACTCTGCAAGCGGAGCCTGATATTTTACACTCTCACTTCTGACAGTCTCATCGTCGATCTGGAAAGTCAGCTGATAGGAGTTGCGGTTGAAATATAAATTCTGCTCCGGATAATACTCTACCTTCGTCTCGGCATACCATGGTCCATATTTCAAAGTTGTCTTGTTTCCGACCGGAGTATTGTGATCATACTCATAGCCTGCATAGCCATCCAGTGCGATTTTTGTCAGCTGGGAAGCCGGTGCTGTCTTTGATATAGTATCCACCAGTGTATAGTCGTCATTTTCCACATTCTGCTGATAAATGTGATACTGAATCGTTGCATTCGGTATTTCCGCGCTGCTGCCTGCATTGACCCAGTTTGCGGAAAATGTAATGGTACCTCCATCACCGCTTCCGCCCACAAGGGAATCGTTCAGTGCTCCGGCACCGGTGCGGGTCACTCCATCCGGACCGTTCCATCCGCCAAAATAATCACTGTATCTTCTGCTGAGGTAAGGATTATTCACAATATTCTCAGCAGTCGGCCATCTGTCAGAGATATCCTCTCCGTAGCGTGCCGTAAAGCTGTAGCTGCTGCCGGTATATGTTGCGCCGCCGACATTCATGCTCAGTGATGCATAATACAGATCGCTTACAGATCTGTAATTTCCGTTCAGATCAAAACTGATCGTATAAGTGTTTCGTTTGAATCGCACGTCCACCACAGTTGACCCGTCTGCCGCAACTGTTTCCGAAGCGCTAGATGCCGCACCGTCATAGGTGAACCCTGCAAACTGCTTTGCATATTTTGAAGCCTGCACCTCTGCTGCAGATACCATGTCACCTGCTTTTGCCGTCACACTGCGGGAGCTGACCTTTTCATATCCGCCGGATAAGTTTTCCTGCCAGAAATTGATCTCATAACTTGCTTCTGTCTTATCTAACACCGGATAAAGTTCCAGATCGTTCTCCGGCATTTTGAGTGAGCCAAGTACCTCTCCGCCCTCTGAGAGACTCCATCCCAGCTGTTTTTCACCACCGCCAAGATGAACGGAAAGATCGACATCCTCACCTGCTTTACAGGTACGGCTCGTCTCCACCACACCGTCTTCGTTCAGATAACTCACAAGATACTTTTCCTTCTCTTCGCCGCTCTCTGCCTCTTTGATCTTTGCATCGTCTTCGAGATCGGATTCCGTCTCCGTCTCAATCTCTGATGCCGGCTCTGTCTCATGCTCAGATACAATTTCTGATGTCGGCTCTGTCTCACG
>JAUNAF010000016.1 GCA_030527715.1 Eubacteriales bacterium | reverse complement strand
GTGTTCGAATTGCTCCGCCTCCCTGACTAAGAAACTGTTTTTTCACAGCTCCTTTGTCTACAGTCTGAGGCGCAGGAGAAATCCTGCGCCTTTGTATGTTCGGTATACGTTCTATTATTTGACTTTAACTTTCACTGTGAATGTGATGCGGCCTGATTTGATCTGTATCTTTGCTGTCCCCTTTTTCTTTGCCTTCACGACACCCTTCTTATTAACGGCAGCGATCTTCTTATTTGAGATCTTATAGGTAATCTTTTCTGTTGAAGTAATTGGCGACAGTTTGACATCCAGTTTTTTACTTTTACCCTTTTTCAGAGTGATACTTCTGGGAGCAGTGATCATTTTTGTGCGTACAGGACCTTTCTGAACAGTCACACCGACTTCGCCCCGCACGGTTTTTCCGTCTTCTTCTCTGACTAAAATTATAATAGAAACGTGTCCGGGCTTCTTTGCCGTAAGTTTGCCTGCCTTATCGATCACCGCTATCGAGGTATCACTGGATTTCCATGCTGTGGCATTCAGATTTTTAAACCTTTCGTATAATGAAACGCTATGTCCGGCCTGCACCGGACCATCAATAGTAACACCAAACATAGAATACATTTCATGGCTTTTTTCATTGCAAATAGTACATATCTCATAACCCGCTAGAGGATTATCCAGGGTGGGCTCAACTTCTACAAACTTCCATTGATGCACATGATCATCCGCATATGCAATCATTGAAAAACACATGACCATCAGCAGAATAATTCCAGATAAACAGGGAAACTTTCTTTTTCTCATATGTTCTATCCTCTCATTCCGGCGCACCCGCCTGTATTTATACTTCATTATATATTTCCGAGTTAATAAAGTAAAGAAAAGGCCAGCGTCCGAAGACACTGGCCTGATAGACATTGGAATTTTAATTATTATGTGTATCGAGGAATTTCTTGATACGATCCAGAGGATTGAGCAGGCGGCTGATGGAATCATCGTGGTTTAAGGTATCGATGATGTAAGCCAGATATTTGCTCAGATCACAGCCGTGATAGTACGGGCGTGCGAGCAGCTCAGGACTCTGGTAAACGAGGTTGGTGGTGATCAGATAATCAAAGACACCGTCCTCATAGGCTTTATCAAACTTTTCCATACCGTTGGTGAAAAGACCAAAGGTAGAGCAGATGAAGATCCTTCCGGCTTTGAGTTTCTTCAGTGCGGAAGCAACCTCCAGCATGCTGTCACCGGAGGAGATCATGTCATCGACAATGACCATATCCTTGCCTTCGACATTGCTGCCGAGGAATTCATGTGCAACGATCGGGTTGCGTCCGTTGACGATGCGGGAATAATCACGTCTCTTATAGAACATACCCATGTCAAGACCGAGTACGTTAGCCATGTAGATCGCACGGTTCATACCGCCCTCATCCGGGCTGATCACCATCATGGTGTCTTTGTCGATATGAAGATCCGGAACTGCACGGAAGAGTCCCTTGATAAACTGATAAACAGGCTGCACCGTCTCGAAGCCGTGCAGCGGGATAGCATTCTGTACACGCGGGTCATGCGCATCAAAGGTCAGGATATTGTCGACACCCATGTTGGTGAGCTCCTGCAGTGCAAGTGCACAGTCCAGAGATTCACGGCCATTGCGCTTGTGCTGACGGCTCTCATAGAGGAACGGCATAATTACGTTGATACGCTTTGCCTTGCCCTCTGCGGCGGCGATAATACGTTTTAAATCCTGAAAATGGTCATCGGGGGACATGTGGTTGACATTGCCGGCAATTTTGTAGGTAAGACTGTAATTGCAGACATCGACGAGAATGTAAAGATCGCGTCCACGTACGGATTCCTGAAGGGTACCCTTCGCCTCACCGGTTCCGAAACGCGGAGTCTTTGCGCCGATAATGTAGCTGTCACGTTCATAATCACGGAATGCAATGGTAGATTTGTGCTCGTGGTCACGTTCTCTGCGCCAGGAAACCAGATACTTGTCGATTTTTTCTCCGAGTTCCGTGCAGCTGGCCATAGGAATGATACCGAGTGCGCCTACTGGAATCGTTTCCAGATTGCGTTCTTCTAATTGCATAATCTTCCTCCCTTAGTCGTCAGCACCGCAGATATCTTGGGGGCTGCGGTGTTCTGACGGAAAATAATCGGTGTGGTTCTACGAAAGCATAGTATAGACGGATTACATCCGATTTTCAAGTGTTTTTTGCATTCGGATATCTCTGCCGAACAATTTTACCAGTGTATACTCACTGAGAATCCGCGAGGAAATACGCTCAGAATAGAGGTCCCGCAGACGCTCCGGAGAGAGGTTGGTCGAGATGATGACCGCCTTTTCGGAGCGCAGTCTGACATTGATGCAGGTGAAGAGCTCGGACACCACGAGGGTGTTGGTCAGCTCCGTGCCAAGGTCATCGATGATCAGAAGATCACAGTCGTAAATATGGTCGGTAAAGTCATTTGCGGCATCTTTTCGCTCAAAACGCTCTTTTGCAAAATGATCAAAGAGTTCCTGAGCGGAGAGATAGATCACTGAATGCAGGTGCTCGATAAGCTCTCTGGCGATGCAGTGTGAGAGGAAAGTCTTTCCCACACCGGGATCACCGTAGAGAAGCAGGTTCTCGAAACCGGTATCAAAGTGATCTGCAAAGGAACGGCAGATATCGAAGGCCTCCTTTGCATTTTCGCGCGCCGTCAGTCCGCTCTTCGGATCCTTGAGAGCCGCAGAATAATAATCTGAGCGAAATGCATCAAAATTCTCTTTTTTCAGAATCTCAGACAGATTGGACTGCTGATAGAGCAGATCGATCTCTGCTTTCTTAAAACAGTGACATTTCTGATTCTGGATATAACCGGTATCCTTGCAGTCCGGACAGTCGTAGGTCATCTCCAGATAATCCGCCGGGTAGCCGGCCTGTGTAAGGAGGGCAGTGCGGCGGGTGGAGAGACGGAAAATATCCTCCTTCAGTTCGGAAAGTGCAGATTCGTCGCCCTGAAGCAGGCGGCGTCCGCACTGGACACTTAAGGAAGCGATCTCCTGCTGGAGCTGCTCCACCATCGGAATCTTGAGATAGACCTCATCGCGGCGGGTCTCGAGCTCATGGCGGTGATGCAGCTGTCTGAGCTGGTATTCACGCTGAATGGAATCATACTGGGAATTATTCATGGACATGGCGCTTTCTCCTCTGTGAATCTAAAAGCTGCTGTTCCAGTTCATCAAAGTCATATTCCCGCTGAACGAAATTGTTGAAGCGGGTGCCGGTTCCCTGCGTTCGGGAAGACGGGGCAGCAGACTGCACCGGTGCGGCGGCAGGAACCGGAGGTTTGTCGAGCAGGGTAATGTCTGCAAAGCAGCGCACACCTTTTTCCTTCCAGCCGTTCAGTATGGAATCTGCGTAAGGAAAGCTCGGGGTATGGATGCGGTTGATCGTGCGGCGGCAGGCTTCCAGGATAACATCGGTGGAATAGTGCAGTTCATTGAGCCAGCGCTTCATATAATCGATCTCCGCCTGGGCAGGTCCTCGTCCGCGGATGCCGAACGCATTCAGTATCGTATAGTAGTCTTTATGGAAGAATGCCGTGTCGGACTTGGCCTCGTCCACGGTGGTCACACCCTTTTTGTACCACTCCAGAGCGACGGTGCGGATATAGCTGATGCTTCGTTTTCCTTTGGAGAGACAGTACTCTACCAGATATTCGATCAGGTCCGCAGAAAAATGCAGCTCATCATAGAAATAGAGGATATGATCGAGCTCTGTCGCAGAGAGCATTTTTTTCATATACTGCTCGATGACAAAGATCAGCTGCTGGATCTCATCTGAGGAGGAGAGCTCCTGTCTGCGTTCTGCGGAGATCGTCATGCGCTCCGGCGCAGACTCCGGCATCTGCTCCTGGATCCGAGTCGGCTGAGCATAGCTGCTGAGGCGCTCGGTTCTCTGGGATTCAACGATACTGCCGTCAATGAATGCGACATCCGTGAGGATCCCGTCCGGTCCGAAGGAGAGACGGAGCAGCTGCTGGCGCTCCCAGTAATTGAGGGCACGCTGAACATCTCTTTCCGTGCAGTTGAATACATCTGCGATCGAAGAAAGAGAAAGCTGCGCATTCAAAGAAGAGCAGCGCAGCAGGTAGAGATAGATCTTCACAAATTCCCCGTTGGCGTCTGCCATGTAATTGTCTATAAACTGATTGTGCACCAGCGTAAAATCGCTGGCAGAAAGCTTATGTATCGTCATATTCCTTACCCTGGATATAGTTTTTTTTCATCATAGCATAATCGGGGATTTTTTGAAACAGAGAGTTATGAGTCATTTACACACAGCGGGCTGTGTGGAATGTGTGGATAATGTGGATAAACAGAAAAAAATCAGTGAAATGGAGAAAAAAATCCACACGCAGTATGCGGATAAATGTGCATTAGCGTGTGGATAATGTGGATAACTGGTGGATAACTACTTTCCGAGCAGGTGCTCTCCGATGCGGTAGACATCGCCGGCGCCCATGGTGATCAGCAGATCACCTTTGCTGCAGTTCTGGAGCAGGAAGTTTTCGATCTCATCGAAGGACGGGAAGTAATGTACTTCGGTTCCGAGTGCTGCGATCTTTTCTGCAAGCAGTGCGGAGCTGACACCGAGGGTATCAGTCTCACGGGCTGCATAGATATCAGCGAGCACGACCTTGTCTGCGAGGGTCAGAGCCTCTGCAAATTCGTCCATCAGAGCCTTGGTTCTGGTGTAGGTATGCGGCTGGAAGACACACCACAGTGTCTGGTGCGGACGGTTCTGTGCTGCCTTTAAGGTAGCAGCGATCTCTGTCGGATGGTGCGCATAGTCATCGATGATGGTGACACCGCCCAGCTCACCCTTGAACTGGAAACGACGGTCTGTGCCGTGGAAGCTTGCGATGCCTGCCTGCATCTGTTCTGCAGGAATGTTCATCAGGTCTGCGGCTGCCAGAGAGGCAATGGCATTTTCCACATTGTGGATGCCCGGAACAGAGAGTGAAAAATGTCCGATGCAGGTATCTTTGTGCATCAGATCGAAGGAAGCACAGGCATATTCATCATAGGAAAGGTTTGCAGCAGCATAGTCGCCGCCTTCTCCGTAGGTCACTACCTTGCAGGAAAGTCCTTCGGTGATCTTCTCAAGCTGCGGGATGCCGTTGTGAATGATCAGTACGCCGTCCTCAGGCAGCAGCTGTGCGAATTTTGCAAAGGAATGACGGATGTCATCGAGATCCTTGAAGAAATCCAGATGATCTGCGTCGATATTCAGAATGATGCCGATCTTCGGAGAGAGGGAGAGGAAACTGTTGGTATACTCGCATGCCTCAGTCACGAAAACATTGGAACCGCCGACACGGATATTTCCGTGAATGGCCGGAAGGATGCCTCCAACGGAGATCGTAGGATCCGTATCTGCCTCCAGAAGAATATGGGAGAGCATGGAAGTCGTGGTAGTCTTTCCGTGAGTTCCGGCAACGGCGATGGAAGTCTGATAATTCTCCATCAGCTGTCCGAGCAGCTCTGCACGGGTCAGCATCGGGATCTGACGGGCCACACCTTCCGCAAACTCCGGATTGTCCGGGTGGATCGCCGCGGTATAGACGATCAGGTCGGTGCCTTCCTCGATATTGGAAGCACGCTGTCCGTAGAAGATCTTTGCACCAGCCTCGGTCATCTGGCGGGTCAGCTCTGTCTCACTGCGGTCGGAGCCGGATACGGTAAAATGACGGTCAAGCAGGATCTGTGCAAGTCCGCTCATGCTGATACCGCCGATTCCGATGAAATGTACATGGATCGGTTTCTGAAAATCTATTTTATACATATGAATCTCCTTTGTATGAATCGGATATTTTCTATAAAAGTTTACCCTTTACTATACAGCAATTCGCCAAGAAAGTCAAAGAAGTTGGAAAAACGGTAAAAACAACAAAATGAAGTGAAAATTGTGTGAATTTCTATGCAAAATAATGAAAATCCTATTTCGGATTTTAAAATTATATGCTATAATACCTACTACACAAATCCTAACAGCAAGAGGTGATAACGTGATAAAGAAAGAAATGATTGCAATGCTCCTCGCAGGCGGTCAGGGAAGCCGTCTTGGCGTGTTAACTTCAAGAGTTGCAAAACCAGCCGTGACATTTGGCGGAAAATATCGTATTATAGATTTTCCGCTGAGTAACTGTATCAATTCCGGCGTCGATACTGTCGGTGTCCTGACGCAGTATCAGCCGCTGCGCCTGAATACTCATATCGGTATCGGTATTCCGTGGGATCTTGACCGCAACATCGGCGGTGTAAGCATCCTTCCGCCTTATGAGAAGACTACAGATACAGAGTGGTATACAGGTACTGCCAATGCGATTTATCAGAATCTTACCTATATGGAGATGTTTCATCCGGATTACGTGCTGATCCTCGGAGGAGACCATATTTACAAGATGGATTACGAGATGATGCTGGACTTCCACAAGGCCAGCGGAGCAGCCGTATCCATCGCGGTAATGCCGGTTCCCTGGGAGGAGGCCAGCCGTTTCGGCGTTGTTGTTGCGGATGAAAACAGTACGATTACGGAATTCCAGGAGAAGCCGAAGGAGCCGAAGAGCAATCTGGCATCCATGGGTATCTATATTTTCAGCTGGGACGTTCTGCGCGATGCGCTGCTGAAGAATTCCAACGTGCCGGGCTGTGATTTCGGTAAGCATATTATTCCGTACTGCCATGAAAAGGGAGAAAAGCTGGTTGCTTATGAATACAACGGATACTGGAAGGATGTAGGAACGCTCTCCTCCTACTGGGAGGCAAACATGGAGCTGATCGACATCATTCCGACCTTTAATCTTTACGAGGAGTTCTGGAAGATCTATACTGCAAGTGAGATCATCCCGCCGCAGTATATTGCCGAGCAGGCAAAGATCGAGCGAAGCATTATCGGAGACGGTACCGAGATCTTCGGTGAAGTGCGTAACTCTGTGATCGGTGCCGGCGTTGTGATCAAGCCGGGAGCGGTCATCAGAGATTCCATCGTGATGAAGGGAACTGTGATCGGGGAGAACTGTGTCATTGACCGTGCGATCATTGCGGAGAATGTACAGGTCGGCGCCGGCGTAAAGATCGGTGTCGGTGAAGAGGTTCCGAACAGACTCAAACCGGGCGTATATGCAGGCGGTCTGGCAACGATCGGTGAGGAGAGCGTGATCCCTGCCGGTGTTGAGATCGGCAAAAATACGGCTATTTCCGGCATTACCGTGCCGGAGGACTATCCGAACGGTATTCTTGCAGGCGGAGAATCTATAATCAAAGGTGGTGAAGAAGCATGAGAGCGATAGGTATTATTTTAGCTGGTGGAAACAATCAGAAAATGCGTGAGCTGTCCAGCAAGCGTGCAATCGCAGCTATGCCGATCGCCGGCAGCTTCCGAAGCATCGATTTTGCGCTGAGCAATATGACAAATTCCGGAATTCAGAAGGTGGCTGTGCTGACACAGTACAATACCCGTTCCCTGAATGAGCACCTGAGCTCATCCAAATGGTGGGATTTCGGCAGAAAGCAGGGCGGCCTTTATGTATTTACTCCGACGATCACGGCAGGCAACAACTTCTGGTACCGCGGTACTGCAGATTCGATGGCACAGAACATTGATTATCTGAAGCAGTGCCATGAGCCGTATGTTGTCATTGCCTCCGGCGACGGTATCTACAAGCTGGATTACAGCAAGGTTCTGGAGTATCATATCAACAAGATGGCAGATATTACAGTGGTCAGTGCAGAGGTTCCGGAGGGAGATGATCCGACCAGATTCGGCGTTATGACAACGAACGATGAGGGACGTATCTTAAGCTTCCAGGAAAAGCCGGTGGTGACGGACAAGACACAGGTGTCTACAGGCATCTATATCGTCCGCAGACGACAGCTGATCGAGATGCTTGAAAAGGCAGTGTCAGAGGAGCGGTACGATTTTGTCAACGATATACTTGTCAGATACAAAGATCTGAAGCGGATCTATGCGTATCCGCTGAAGAGCTACTGGAGCAATATCTCAACGGTAGAGGCTTACTATCGGACGAACATGGATTTCCTGAAGCCGGAGATCCGTGATTACTTCTTCCGTCAGTATCCGGATATTTACTCAAAGATAGAGGATCTTCCTCCTGCGAAGTACAATCCGGGTGCGCAGGTGAGAAACAGTCTGGTTGCATCAGGCTCTATCATAAACGGTGTGGTGGAAAATTCGATCCTGTTCCGCAAGGTATTTGTGGGAGAGGGCTGTGTGATCAAAAATTCCATCATCCTCAATGACGTCTATATCGGCAATAATACGCATATTGAAAACTGTATCGTGGAGAGCCGCGGCACGATACAGACAGGACAGACTTATATTTCTGAAAATGGCATTCGTATCGTGGACGAACAGAACGAGCGGTACATTCTTTGATGTCATACAGGTATAACCGCTGTTAACAACATTAAATTTAGAGGTGAGTTATGAACATTACTGATGTAAGAGTGCGTAAGATCGCAAAAGAAGGAAAGATGAAAGCTGTTATTTCGATTACCATCGATGATGAATTTGTAGTTCATGATATCAAGGTGATCGAGGGGAAGAAAGGTTTATTTATTGCTATGCCGAGCCGCCGTGCAGCTGACGGAGAGTACAGAGATATTGCACATCCGATCAACTCCGAGAGTCGTGAGCGTATCCAGACACTGCTGCTTGCAAAGTATGCAGAGTCTCTGGAGGAAGAGGCGGAAGAAAACTGAACGCGGTAGCAATTTAAAAAAACATGTGTTAGAATGGGCGGGAGCAGAAAAAGGATCTGCTTCCGCCCGTTTTGTCGCTGTCAGACAGCAGTGCGGACGGCGGTATCAGAATACAAGAGCAGCAGACAGATAAGGAAAATGATAGAAGATGTATATTATCGTAGGACTTGGAAATCCGGGAAGCAAGTATGCACATACCAGACACAATGTCGGTTTTGATACGATCGATGTTCTGGCAGACCGGTATGGAATAGATGTAGATGCAAAGAAGTTTAAGGCAGAATACGGAAAAGGCATGATCGAGGGTCAGAAGGTGATCCTCGCAAAGCCGCAGACCTTTATGAATCTGAGCGGTGAGTCCGTCCGTGAACTGATCGACTTCTTCAAGATCGATGAGACAAGTGAGCTGATCGTCATTTACGACGATATCAGCCTGGAGCCGGGACAGCTGCGCATTCGTGCGAAGGGCAGTGCCGGAGGACATAACGGAATCAAAAATATTATTTCACACCTGGGCGGCCAGGAGTTTCTGCGCGTGAAGGTCGGCGTCGGAGAGAAACCGAAAGGATTTGATCTGGCAGACTATGTGCTGAGCAGATTCTCAAAAGAGGAGAGAGTCCTGGTGGAGGAAGCATTTGACCGTGCGGCGAAGGCTGTAGTCTCTCTGATGACAGAGGGAACAGAGGCCACAATGAATGAGTACAACAGAAAGGTATAGAACATGAGAGCATTTACTGCGCCGATGCAGGAACTGGAGGAGTTTACAAAGATCCGTGAAAAACTGAAGAAAAACCGCGGAATCGTTCAGGTCTCCGGCTGTATCGAGGCTCAGAAATCGCATCTGATCTACTGTGCGGGAAGAGGCTGGGCAAAGCAGCTGATCGTGACCTACAGTGATCTGAGGGCGAAGGAGATTTATGAAAATTATCAGTTCTTTGACCAGAACGTGCTTCTGTATCCGGCGAAGGATCTGATCTTTTATAATGCAGATCTTCAGAGCTCACAGATCGCACGACAGAGGATGGAGGTCGTAAAGGCACTTCTTTCCGAGGAGCAGGTGACGGTGATCACAACGCTTCCGGGCTGTATGGACCGCCTGCTTCCGCTGGCACAGATCGAGGAGCAGCTTCAGTGCCTGGAGGTCGGAGCAGAGCTGGATCTGGCAGAATTTTCCGGGAAACTGGTATCCCTGGGCTATGAAAAGGTGCCGCAGGTGGAGAGCTTCGGTCAGTTTGCCGTGCGAGGCGGCATTCTGGATATTTACCCTCTGACGGAGGAGCATCCGCTGCGCATCGAACTCTGGGGTGACGAGATCGATTCGATCCGCAGCTTTGATGAGGAGAGTCAGCGATCTCTGGAAAATCAGCAGGAAGTCATGATCTATCCGGCAAAGGATCTGATCTTTGATGAGAGCCAGGCAGAGAGGGCTGCAAAAAAGATCCGTTCTGAGGCGGAAAAACAGGAGAAAAAATTTCGTGAGGCCATGCAGACAGAGGAGGGACACCGGATCAAGGTGACCGCTGCAGAGATCTGTGAGCGGCTGACGGAGACCGGAGAGCGTGAGGGACTTGACAGCTTTATCTCCTACCTGAGTAAAGAGACGGTCTCCTTCCTGGAATATTTTCCGGAGGATGCACTGATCTTTCTGGATGAGCCGAACCGTATTGCCCAGGAGGGAGCTGCGGTCGAGGCAGAATTCACCGACAGCATGCAGAACCGTCTGATGAAAGGTTATCTGCTTCCGGGACAGCTGAATCTGCTGTATCCGGCAGCGACGGTGGTCGGGGCACTGAACAGACGCAACTGTCTGGGAATGTGTATCATGGATCTGCCGAAGGGTGACTGGTCGGTGAAGGCGACCTTTGGCATGTCTGTCCGCAGTGTCAGCTCCTACAACAGCAGCTTTGAGCAGCTGGTAAAGGATCTGACGAACTGGAAAAAGGAAGGCTACCGTCTGGCGCTGCTCTGCACCTCGCGCACGAGGGCAAGGCGTCTGGCCGAGGATCTTCAGGAGTACGGACTGAACAGTTTTTACAGTGAGGATACCGGCAGAGAACTGGCACCGGGAGAGCTGATGGTCACGCAGGGAAGCATGCACCGCGGATATGAGTATCCGCTGATCCGGTTTGCGGTCATTGCCGAGAGTGATATTTTCGGAAAAGAGAAGAAGAAAAAGAAACGTCCCCGTATTTATGAGGGACAGCAGATACAGAGTTTTACGGATCTGAATGTCGGAGACTACGTGGTACACGAGAGCCATGGAGTGGGTATCTACCGCGGAATCGAAAATCTTGTGGTGGACCATGTCAGCAAGGATTACATGAAGATCGAATACAGCGGCGGCAGCAATCTCTACGTGCTCGCCACCCAGTCAGATGCGATCCAGAAATATGCGGGCTCCGACGCAAAGCCGGCAAAGCTGAACAGTCTGGGCGGCCAGGAGTGGCATAAAACCAGAAAAAGAGTAAAGACTGCCGTTGAGAATATTGCCCGCGAGCTGGTGGAGCTCTATGCGGACCGTCAGTCCGGTGACGGCTATATGTACAGTCCGGATACGGTCTGGCAGAGAGAGTTTGAAGAGATGTGTCCGTTTGAGGAGACCGGAGATCAGCTGCGTGCGATCGAGGCAGTCAAGCAGGATATGGAGAGCCGCAAGATCATGGACCGTCTGATCTGCGGAGATGTCGGTTTCGGAAAGACAGAAGTAGCGATCCGCACAGCCTTTAAAGCTGTCCAGGAGAGCAAGCAGGTAGTCTACCTGGTGCCGACCACGATCCTGGCACAGCAGCATTACAACACCTTCGTGCAGAGAATGAAGGATTTTCCGGTAAATGTGGGACTGCTCTGCAGATTCTGCACTCCGGCGGAGCAGAAAAAGACGATCTCGGATCTGAAAAAGGGCCTGGTGGATATCGTGATCGGTACCCACAGAGTGCTGTCCAAGGATGTGAGTTTTAAGGATCTCGGACTGCTGATCGTCGATGAGGAGCAGAGATTTGGTGTAAAGCATAAGGAAAAGATCAAGCAGATGCGGAGAAATGTGGACGTCCTGACACTGACGGCGACGCCGATCCCGCGTACCCTGCATATGAGCCTGATCGGTATCCGCGATATGAGTGTGCTGGAGGAGGCGCCGACAGAGAGGACCGCGATCCAGACCTACGTCATGGAATATAATGAAGAGATGGTCAGAGAGGCCATCAATCGTGAGCTTGCGAGAAACGGTCAGGTCTACTATGTGTACAATCGCGTAAATACGATCGCTGAGATCACGAATCAGATCGCAAAACTGGTTCCGGATGCCACGGTGGCCTTTGCGCACGGACAGATGAAGGAGCGCGAGCTGGAAAAGATCATGTACGGTTTTATCAATGGGGAGATCGATGTACTTGTCTCCACGACGATCATTGAGACCGGTCTGGATATCTCGAATGTCAATACCATGATCATTCACGATGCCGACAATATGGGCCTCTCACAGCTGTATCAGCTGCGCGGTCGAGTCGGCCGTTCCAACCGTACCGCATATGCATTTCTGATGTACCGACGCAACAAGATGCTGAAGGAAGTCGCCGAGAAGCGTCTGCACGCGATCCGCGAGTTTACAGAGCTGGGCAGCGGATTCAAGATCGCCATGAGAGACCTGGAGATCCGCGGAGCCGGAAGCCTGCTCGGAGCTGAGCAGAGCGGACATATGGAGGCAGTCGGCTATGATCTTTACTGCAAGATGCTGAATATGGCCGTGCGGAAATTCCGCGGAGAGCAGTCTCCGGAGGAGGAGTATGAGACAGTGCTTGAGCTGGATGTCAACGCCTACATTCCGGAACGCTATATCAAAAATGAGCATCAGAAGCTCGATGTCTACAAGAGAATTGCCGCGATCTCCACACCGGGGGAATACGATGATATGATCGATGAGCTGACGGATCGTTTCGGGGATATTCCGAAGACCGTGCAGAATCTGCTGATGGTGGCAAATCTGCGGGCTGCGGCACACAGAAACAGTGTGACGGAAGTGTCTCAGAAGGGCGATGTGATCCGGTTTGTCATGTACGAGCATACACAGGCTGATCCGAAAAAGATCGAGATGATGATCCAGAAGCACCATGGAAGAATGCGATTTGTGCTTGGCGGAACACCGACGTTTGTCTATACGAAGCCGCAGAAATCCGCGCAGGACAACAGAGATATCCTGACACTGACCGGGGATCTGCTGGAGGATATTGCAGGGGTGCTCGTATAACGTGACGGAGATCTTCCCACCCTCACGGAAAGACTTGCAGGTGCCGTGAAAAAGGGGTATACTAGTAGTAATTTTGTAAATGATTCAGGAGAAGAAACGATGAAGAAGACTGGAAAAAAATTTATCGTAACTGGAGCAGCTGCAGTACTCGCAGCGAGTATGCTTGCAGGCTGCGCATCAAACAGTGCCAATGCAACGGTTGCAACCTTTGACGGGGAAAAGGTGCCGCTGAAGCTCGCAAATCTTATGCTGAGATACAATCAGGCATCCACGGAGACATATCTTGGAGCGCTGTTCGGAGACGGAAGCATCTGGGATACGGATCTGACTGGCAGCGGAGTCGGCTACGGAGTTACTTTCAAGGCACAGATCCTGGAAGAACTGAAGGATATGCTGACTTATGAGAAGCATATGGGAGACTACAGCGTAGAGCTGACTGATGAGGAGAAGGCAGCGATCACAGCTGCGGCAGAACAGTTCCTTGCAGAGAACGATGCTGCTGCTTTAAAGGCTATGATGGCTGATCAGGAGAACGTAGAGCGTCTGCTCACCCTGACCACGATTCAGAATAAGGTGCAGACTGCTGTGAAGAATGAGGCTGACAGCAGTGTGACTGACGAAGAGGCTGCACAGAGCAGTGTTGAGTATGTGCTTTTCTCCACCGCCGGAACCACGGACGAGGATGGCAATACCGTAGAGCTGACCGATGAAGAGAAAGAGGCTGTAAAGGCTCAGGCTCAGGAGCTGATCGATGCTGTGACCGGTGGAAAGGAAATGGCAGAGGCACTGGCTGAGATTGACGAGGAGAAGAGCGTTTCCAACGCATCCTACAGCACCAACAATGAGGATGACGGCATCTATATCACAGAGCTGGATACCGCAGCACGCACACTGACCGAGGACGGAGCTGTCTACGCAGAGCCGATCGAGGCCGAGAGCGGCTACTATGTACTTCAGATGAAGTCTGTGCATGATGAGGAAGCCAGCGAGGAGCAGAAGGAATCTCTGGCAGAGGAAAAGAAGAACAACTATTTGAATGAGAAGCTTACCGAGTGGGCACCGGAATTCACTGTCGATGAGAAAGTCTGGAGCAAAGTGACCTTCTACGATGCTTACACCCTCGTACAGGAGACTGAGGCAGAGACCGAAGGAACCGAGGCAGCGGAGAGCGAGACCGAAGCGGAAGAGACTGAGGCAGCAGAGAGCGAGACCGCAGCAGAATAACAGGATACAGGTAATTTATGGAGATACAGAAATTTCAGGAAAAGATGGCGGCGCTGCTGGTTCAGGCAAAGGAACAGGGCGGCCTGCTTCATGCGGAAGAAGTGAGACAGGCTCTGGAAGGTCTGGAGCTGTCCGCGGTTCAGCAGAAGGAGCTGCTGCGCTACCTTGGACTGCAGGGTGTGCAGGTGGAAGGTATGGAAGCGGCTGCCGAGACAGGAACTCTGGCAGACAGGGACGCCGAGGAGGCTTCAGAAACTGAGGAAGAACGCAGCAGAAAGTCAGCTGTGGAGAGCGTGATCGAGCGCCTGAGTGAACAGGACCGTGAGTATCTGGAGGACTGCCGCTCTTCGATGAAGGGAGAGCCGAGAGAGCGGCTGCTTGGTGCAGCGCTTGAAGCGGCTCTGGAATTCTACACAGAAGAGGTATCCCTGGCGGATCAGATCCAGGAAGCAAACCTCAGTCTGTTTGCGGCACTGGAGCAGGCAGAGGAAGAGGAGCAGGTGATCGCTCTGATGCGCAGCGGACTTCAGGAGGCACTTTCCGGATATCAGCAGCGCAGTATTTCGGATGCGGCGCTGGTGGAGAAAGTGCGGAAGCTGGATGAGGCAGTCAAGGATCTGTCCGAGGATGAGGATGGAAACGAGACACCGTTCAGTGTGAATGAGCTGGCAATCATTCTGGACATGGAGCCGGAAGAGATGAAGGATATCCTTCGCCTGACCGGAGACGAGACAGAGTAGAAAACTGACAGGTAGAATATCAGAAGATCCCGGAAATCGGATCGCACATAAAGAGCATGTGCAGCCGGTTTTCGGGATCTTTTTCGCTGTAAGGAAGGGCAGAAAAAGGAGCGGAGAAGGTTTCGATAGGTGATATTAGATAAAATGAATCTGTCAAAAATGTGTGATTTTTACAAAGATGTATTTACGTATTGACATACAAGTTTGCGAGATGTATAGTGTAGACACAGATGAGGACAAGGCAAAATGCAAATTGGAAATGCGTTTTAAAACAATAAATTGGTTAGAATGCATAAAACAATAGGCAGATGCCCTGAAACTCGGAGCGGTCAAGTTAGTATACAAGTTAAATGAAGATACAACTTGTAAAGTACAACTTAAAAAGCAACTATAAAACACATACAGCTTAAGGAGGATTCAACATGAAAAAGAAATTACTCGGAGCAATGCTGGCAGCATCTATGGTAGTTACCAGCTTCGCAGGCACAGGCTTTACAGCAATGGCAGCAGATGAGCCGATCAAGATCGGTGTATCTATTTGGAGTTCAACCGACGTTCTCGGTTCCCAGTGTAAGTGGGTCATCGACGAGGCTGCAGCAGCACTCGGCGTTGAAGTACAGTATGTAGACCAGGGTCATGTATCTGAGGATGTTACCGCATCTGTTGAGACACTTGCAGCAGCAGGATGTCAGGGTATCATCATCTGCAACTCTGCAGATACCGAGATGCAGTCCGCGATCGCAACTGCACAGCAGAATGAAGTTTACATCGCACAGTTCTTCCGCGTGATCAGCGAAGAGAACAGCAGCGATATCTATGAGCTGGCTAAGGCTTCACCGTACTATGTAGGTGCAGTTCATGAGAATGAGCCGGAAAACGGTGAGAAACTGGTAGACATCCTTCTTGAGAAGGGCTGCAGAAACATCGGTCTGATCGGATGGGAGCAGGGCGATGCAACATGGCTCGGCAGATGGCAGGGCTATCAGGCAGGCGTTGAGAAATGGAATGCGGAGCATCCGGATGATCAGGCAACTCTTTCCGAGCCGCAGTACGCAGGTACTACCTCTGAGGGTGGCGCAAAGGCAGCAAACGCTCTGATGAGTGCAGATCCGACACTTGATGCACTGATCCCGGCAGGCGGCGGCGGAGAGCCTCTTCAGGGAGCTATCTCTGCAGTAGAAGCAGCAGGCAAGACCGGTGAGATCTCCATCGTATCTACCGACTTCCTTCCGGACCTCGGCGAGAGACTTGAGAACGGTTCCATGGCAGGTGAGTCCGGCGGACATTACTGCGACCCGCTGTTCGCATTCATGATGGTTTACAATGCAGTTAAGGGCAACTACACAGACTTCGCAGGAACCTTCAATGAGATCAACTTCCCGTACCTGTATGTATCTTCTCCGGAAGACTACAAGGCATACGAGCAGTATTTCGTAGATCAGCTTCCGTACACTGCTGATGAGTTCAAGGCTATGGCTGATCAGAGTCTTGAGGAGCTTACAGCAACCGCAGCAGCACTTTCTATCGAAGATGCAGCAGCAAGAGCAGCGAAATAATTTTTTGTAACTTTTGTCTCGGCTTTTAAGTGAGGGCCGGTATCAGATATGGTATCGGCCCCTCTTATCTCCGATGACAGAGAAAAAGCGTCATCAGGCTCCGAATGTTCGGCCTGTTTTTTTTTACAACAACATGTGAAGTACAACTTTTCCAAAATGAGGTAAATGGTATGGAAACTTCTGCAGCAGTATCGAAGAGGAAGATCTCTGGAAAAACCATGGGATATCTGGTCCTGCTTCTTCTTGTCGTATTATCCTGGGGTGTGTTTAAGATCGTCACACCGGGAAACTTCGGTTCAGCAAAAAACATGCTGAGCTATTTTGAATCATCGCTGATGATCTCAGCCGGTTCCGTAGGCTTCTATTTTGTCATGGTTATGGGAATGTTCGACTTTTCCATCGGTGCGAACATCATGCTCTCCTCCATCGTAGGTGCGGTGCTGGCGACCAGATTCAACCTGGGATATCCGGGACTGGTGCTTGGTTGTATCGCCTGCGGTGCACTGGTGGGTGCGGTCAACGGCTTCCTCTATGTAAAGCTCCGCATTCCGTCCATGATCGTTACCACCGGTCTGGCGCTGATCTATGAGTCCATCGCCAGCTATATTGCAAACGGACAGTCCGCAACGATCTCTTCCAATCTGAGAGGACTCGGAAGAATGCCGGGCAACCTGATCCTGGCAGTGATCGCCTTTGTGGCTGCTTATATGCTTCTGAATTACACGAGGATCGGTACCTACACTTATGCGATCGGTTCCAACGAGTTTGTAGCGAAAAATATGGGTATTGACGTAAACAAGTACAAACGTCTTGCCTTTCTGATCTCCGGTGCCTTCTTCGGCGTGGAGGCGATCCTGACCATCAGTTACGGATCCTCCATGGTAGCAGAGACCGGCATGGCTTCCATGAGCCGTAACTTCTATCCGACGATGGGCTGCTTCCTCGGTCTGGCACTGAAGAAGAACGGTATTCCGATCCCGGCGATCATCATCGGAGAATTTTTCCTGCAGATCATCTACTACGGATTTGTGGCAATGGGCGCCCCGACCGCAGTAAATGACGTGATCTCAGGATTTGCACTGTTAATTATCGTAACCCTGACCACCGTGGCAGGCAAGGGTGAGATCGTTAAATAATACCAGGGAGGTATGAGATGAGCGAAGTAAGATTACAGGTTCAGAATCTCTGCAAATCCTTCGGTATCACGAAGGCTGTGCAGAATGTTTCATTCAATATCAATAAGGGAGAGGTACATGCCCTGATCGGAGAGAACGGTTCCGGAAAGTCCACACTGACCAATATGCTGACCGGCATTTACTCCATCGACAGCGGTACCTTCATTCTGGATGGCAAAGAGGTTCATCCGAAAAATCAGGTAGAGGCAAATGATCAGGGAATTTCGATCATCGTGCAGGAGCTTGGTACACTGTCCGGTCTTACCGTGGCAGAGAATATTTTCCTCGGACATGAGAAGAGATTCGTAAAATACGGATTTAAAAATACCAATGCGATGATACGAGAGGCACAGGAGCTGCTGAACAGCTACGGCTTCACACGCATCAAGGCTTCGGATATGGTAGATGTCTATAACTTTGAGGACAGAAAGCTGATCGAGATTGTAAAGGCTACCTACTTCAAACCGAAGATCGTTGTCATCGATGAGACAACTACAGCACTCTCACAGGAAGGACGTGAGGAGCTGTACAAGCAGATGAACCGTATCCGTGAAGAGGGCGATACGATCATCTTTATCTCCCATGACCTGCCGGAGATCCTTCAGATGTCTGACACGATCACCGTGCTTCGAGACGGTGTTTACATTGATACCGTAAAGAGCTCTGAGATCGATGAGGACGGACTGAAGAAACTCATGGTCGGACGTGAGATCACCGGTAATTATTACCGTGCAGACTTCGGAGAGAAGATCTCCGATGAGGTGGTCATGACAGTGAAGGATGTGACCGTGCCGGGACAGATCGAAAATGTCAGCTTTGAGCTGCATAAAGGCGAGATCCTCGGTTTCGGCGGACTGTCAGAGTCCGGTATGCATGAGATCGGCAAGGCCTGCTTCGGTGCCTCCTACGACCGCACCGGAAGTGTGACACTGGCAGACGGTACCCAGATCAACAGCATCAAGACCGCCATTGCACACGGAATTGCCTATACCTCAAAGGACAGAGACAACGAATCCATCGTGCTGAATCAGAGCATCGGTGACAATATCTGCCTCCCGTCTGTTGGCTTTATCACCAACCGCAGGAAGATGAAAGACTTTGCTGAGAAGCATGCAAAGGAAATGTCTGTAAAGATGGTCAATACGGATCAGTTTGTTGCAGATCTGTCCGGCGGCAACAAGCAGAAGGTAGTACTTGCACGCTGGATCGGAAAGGATGCAGACATTCTGGTATTTGACAGCCCGACCCGAGGCATCGATGTCAAGGTAAAACAGGATATCTACCAGCTGATGGACCGCATGAGAAAAGAAGGAAAGTCCTTCATTATGATCTCTGAGGAGTTGATGGAGCTGATCGGTATGTGCGACCGCATCATGGTGATGAAGGACGGCAAAATCAGCGGACATCTGGAGCGCAGCAAGGACCTGGATGAGAACAGCCTGATCGCGAATATGGTTTAAGGAGGAAGAACATGGCTGAGAATACAAGTGCAAAAGAGGTTTCCCGTGAGGAGGAACTGAAAAAAATGTCAAGGATCTCTATGATCCGTTCCATTCTTCCGATCGCAGGTCTCGTTATCGTATTTATCGTATTTAACATCCTGACTGCCGGCAGAATGTATCAGAAGCTTCCGCTGGTTATGTCTCAGGTATATGTAACAATGATCGCCTCCACAGGAGTCTTCTTTATCATGACGATGGGCGGTCTGGACTTTTCCCAGGGATCCATCCTGGGTATGGCATCCATCGCAGTCTGCCTGGTTTCTAAAAATGAGGCATTAAAGGCGGCAGGGATGAATATCCCGGCAGCGATCGCAGCAGGTATCCTGTGCGGCGCAGCCATCGGAGCAGTGAATGGTTTCTTCCATGTAAACAGAAAGATCAAATCCTTCATCGTTACGATCTGTACGATGTTCCTGTTCCGCGGTATCATCAAGTATATGACCAGTAATTCTCCGGTAGCAGGAGACATCGGTCTGACGATGATCGGCATGAGCAAGAATGCGCTCTATATTTACATGGGCTGTACGATCCTCGTGATCGTGCTTGGCTTCCTCGCTTTCCGCTTTACCAGATTCGGTATGGATCTGAAGGCGATCGGTGCAGGAGAGAAGGCTGCAATGTTCGCGGGTATCCGTACCAACCGCATGAAGTTCTGGGTATATGTACTGGCAGGAGCAATCACAGGTTTCGCTGCTTTTGTAAATGCGATCAAGGTTGGATCTGTGACCGCATCCGGCGGTAATCAGCTGGAGACACAGGTGCTGATCGCGCTGGTACTCGGAGGAATGCCGATCTCCGGAGGTGCAAAGTGCAGCTTCCTGAATGTAATCATCGGTTCCACACTTTACACAGTACTGATCTCAGGTCTGAATATGCTGGGACTGACCACTCAGGCGATGCAGCTCGTACAGGGCGTGATCTTCCTGATCTTCGTTGCAGTATTTGCGGACAGACAGTCACTGAAGGTTATCAAATAATTGGTAAATGACCTGGAAAGCATAACCGGATAAGAGGCATGAGTTATGGAAAATAAGGGAACGAAATACCAGCAGATCATAGACTGGGTGAAAATGAATATCGAGAACGGCACTCTGAAATACGGAGATAAGCTGATGTCTGAGAATGAGCTTGCCGAAAAGTTCTCTACCAGCCGTCAGACCGTGCGGCGTGCGACCGGAGATCTGGTCGCACAGAAGCTGCTGACCAGAGTGCAGGGAAGCGGAAGCTATATCGGCGGTCAGTACCGGCCGGCGCGAAGCGAGCATTACCGCAGCATTGCTGTGGTGAGCACCTTCTATGAGAGCTACATTTTTCCGCCGACTCTGAAAGGGATCGAACGGGCACTTTCCGGCGCAGGCTACAGCATGCAGGTCTCCTTTACGGACAACCGGATCCAGCGAGAGCGGGAGATCCTCGAAGGCCTGATCGAAAAGGACAATATTGACGGACTGATCCTTGAGCCGGTAAAGAGTGTGCTGCCGAATCCGAACCTGAAATATTATGAGATCCTGAAGGAGAGAGGGATTCCGATCCTGTGCTTCAATGCATTTTACCCGGGGCTGGATGTGCCCTGTGTGAGACTGGATGACCAGGAAGCCGGAAGACGCATGACAGAGGTGCTGCTCAATGCGGGACACCGCAGGATCGGCGGTATTTTCAAGTCGGATGACGGGCAGGGACCGCTGCGCTATGCGGGATATCTGGATGCCATGCTCAATGCGGGATACAAAACCAGTCAGAATCGGATGATCTGGATCGACACACCGATGACTCTGCATCTGAGTGAGATCGAAAACTACGTGCTGAAGCGGCTGGAGGACTGCACCGCAGTGCTCTGCTATAATGATCAGGTCGCAGCGCAGGTGATCGACATTGCGGAACGTCACGGACGCTCCGTGCCGGAGGAACTGTCAGTGGTCGGTATCGATGATTCCTATATTGCGGCGACCGGAAGGATCCCGATCTCCTCACTGCCGCATCCAAAAGAGACGCTCGGCAGAAAAGTGGGAGAGAACATGGTGCACATGATAGAAAATCCGGAATTTGACGGAGGATATCTGTACCAGGAGGAGCCGGTGCTGAGAAGTTCGGTGAAACAGATCGAGAGAGAAGCGTAAGAAAAAGAGCTGTTGCAGTTTTGCAGCAGCTCTTTTTCTATAATGGATCATATGATATTGTCTCAGTTTCGAAGGAACTTACATATCCTTATCCATGTCATGGAGAAGTTTTTTCTTCATATCATATAAGCGGTCGGAGAGGTCTACGTAAACCTCCTGCGGATTGACGAGTCTGCGGCTCTCATCCCAGAGGGTCTCCTGTTCCTGTGCACAGATGGTGCGCAGTTCCATAACGCTCGGGGAGGTGTAGATCACGTTTCCGTTTTCCACGACCGGAACGAGAAGCTCGCGGAGACGGTAGGTTCCGCCCTTGATGTGGGTCTTCTTCCAGGTGGCATGAGGATCGAAGAGGGTGAGATCCTGCTCCGGATCAAAGGTCTCATCTGCGAGGCAGATCAGATCGGCACGGATCTTTCCGGTCTCCTTATCATAGATACGGTAGATCGTCTTGCTGCCCGGGTTTGTGATCTTGACGGTATTGTCGGAAAGCTTGATCTTCGGAATGTAGCTTCCATCAGCGGTGCGTACTGCAGCGAGCTTGTAGACGCCGCCGAAGGCAGGGCAGTCCTTGGAGGTGATCAGGTTGGTGCCGACACCCCAGGAGGTGATCTTGCATCCCTGAGCCTTCAGGCTGTCGATCAGATACTCATCCAGATCGCTGGAGGCGGAGATGAAGGCATCTGTGAATCCTGCCTCATCGAGCATGCGGCGGGCACGCTTGGACATGTAGGCAAGGTCCCCGCTGTCGAGGCGGATACCATAGTTTTTCAGCTCGATGCCGGAATCGCGCATCTCGGTAAAGACGCGGATCGCATTCGGAACACCGGATTTTAAGGTGTCATAAGTATCGACGAGCAGGCAGCAGGCATTCGGATAAAGCTCAGAGTATTTTTTGAAAGCGGTATATTCATCCGGGAAGCTCATGATCCAGCTGTGTGCGTGTGTTCCCTTTACCGGGACATCGAAGAGCTGACCGGCCAGCACATTGGAGGTGCCGACGCAGCCGCCGATCATTGCGGCACGTGCGCCGTAGATGCCGGCATCCGGTCCCTGTGCACGGCGGAGGCCGAACTCCATGATGCCGTCGCCCTTTGCAGCGTAGACTACGCGGGCTGCCTTTGTGGCGATCAGACTCTGGTGATTGATGATGGTCAGCAGAGTGGTCTCCACCAGCTGTGCCTCCATGATCGGTGCGATGACCTTGATCAGAGGCTCACGTGGGAAGACGACGGTGCCTTCCGGGATCGCATAGATGTCTCCGCTGAAACGGAAATCTTTCAGATAATTAAGAAACTCCGGCTCAAAAATATGAAGGGAATCCAGATAGCGGATATCCTCCTCGCTGAAGCTGAGATTTCTGATATAATCCAGAACCTGGTCGAGACCGGCTGCAATGGCAAATCCGTTGCCGCTCGGGTTCTCGCGGTAGAACAGGTCGAAAACGACAGTATCATTGCAATTGTTTTTGAAGTACCCCTGCATCATTGTGAGTTCGTAGAGGTCTGTCATCAGGCTGATATTCATTGTACTCATACATGATCTCTCCTTATTATTTACTGTGTAACTGTTCGGTACCCTCACAGTTACATTACAGTTTCGTATAGCTTTTTTTGATTATACACCTGTAAAGACAGAAAAGACAGCTTTTTTGACTTTTTTGGCGAAAAACAGGGTCGAAAAAATTTTTTAAAAAAATTAAAAAAAACACTTGCATTTTTTTAGAAGTTAATATAGAATACATTGTGTTGTGACATTGGGCTATCGCCAAATGGTAAGGCAACGGACTCTGACTCCGTCATTTCAAGGTTCGAATCCTTGTAGCCCAGCCTAAAGGCATCTTTCAGATTTGAAAGATGCCTTTTTTTTGTTTCCGGCATGCGAAGAGAATATTCGATGGATATTTCTTTGCTTTCACCGGTGGAAAAAATTTCAAATCTATGGGTCATCTTCCAAGAACTGCACTTGCGTAATCCTTTACTTTACGGTATAATAAAACGCAGATTTAGCTAGAGAAAAAATAACAGCTCTTCAGAGCTGCTATGGAACAGAAAAAGGGGGCAGCGATGGAAAAGAAAGAAATCCTGGAGCCGGAATTTAAAGAACGACTGAATAAAAAATTTGATGAACTGAAATGGCTGTATTCAGAACTTTATCACAATGATGAACAGGCCTTTTCTTATTTCTTAAAAATGCTTCATCGGATGTATCAGGAGCGCAGAGAGAGTCTGAAGGAACTTGACCGCAGCCGTGAGGCAGATGCATCCTGGTATCGCAGCAGAGACATGTTCGGTATGCTGATGTATACCAACTGCTTTGGAAAGACTTTAAACGGTGTGAGAGAGCACTTATCCTATCTGGAGGAATCCGGAGTAAATTATCTGCATCTGATGCCGCTGCTGGAGAGCCCGAAGGGACGTTCTGACGGTGGATATGCAGTTGCTGACTTCCGCAAGGTTCAGCCGGAGCTCGGTACGATGGAAGAGCTGGCAGAGCTGGCTAAGGAGTGCCACAGCAAGGGCATGAGTGTCTGCCTGGACTTTGTCATGAATCACACTTCTGAGGATCATGAGTGGGCAAGACGTGCAAGAGCAGGTGAGAAAGAGTTCCAGGACAGATATTTCTTCTTTGACAGCTGGAATATCCCGAATCAGTTCGAGGAGACCGTTCCTCAGGTATTCCCGCAGACCGCACCGGGCAACTTCAGCTGGTGCGAAGAGCAGCACAAAGTAGTTATGACGACCTTCTATCCGTATCAGTGGGATCTGAACTATGCGAATCCGGTCGTATTCAATGATATGACAGAGAACATGCTGTTCCTGTGCAACCAGGGTGTGGATATCATCCGTCTGGATGCAGTTCCTTATATATGGAAGACTCTTGGCACACCGTGCCGTAACCTTCCGCAGGTACATACACTGGTTCGTATCATGCATATGGCAGCTGAGATCGTCTGCCCGGGCACACTGCTTCTGGGTGAGGTCGTAATGGAGCCGTCCAAGGTAGTTCCGTATTTCGGTACAGTTGAGAAGCCTGAGTGCCACATGCTTTACAACGTAACCACGATGGCAACGACCTGGCATACCGTTGCAACCAAGGATGTGCGCCTGATGAAACATCAGCTCGGACAGGTATTTGCACTTCCGAAGAAGTACACCTTCCTGAACTATCTGCGCTGTCACGATGATATCGGCTGGGGCCTGGATTACGATTTCCTGAAGCAGTTCGGCATCGATGAAGTCGGACACAAGCGTTTCTTAAATGATTATCTTCGCGGTTACTACTATGGCTCAGATGCCAGAGGAGAGCTCTACAACGATGACCCGAGACTCGGTGATGCACGTCTGTGCGGAACCACCGCTTCTCTCTGCGGTATCGAGGCAGCAGAGTTCGAGCGCGATGCAGAAAAACTGAAAAAGAACATCCGTCTGGATATCATGCTGCATGCATTCCTGCTGACTCAGTCCGGTATCCCGATCCTGCAGTCCGGTGATGAGATCGGTCAGCTGAACGATTACGGATATCATCACGATCCGTACAAGTGGGATGATTCCAGATATCTTCACAGAGGAGATTTCTCCTGGGATGACGCGAAGAAGCGTAAATCCACAAAGAGCAGAGAGGGTATCCTGTTCAGAGCGATCGGCAAGATGAAGAAGCTTCGTGAGAAGAATCCGGTATTCTCCGCAGATGCAGATGCATGGATCGTAGAGACCTACAATGATCACATTCTCGGTATCGGCCGTTACTATGAGGGTCAGAAGATGATCGCGCTGTTCAACTTCAGCGACCAGGATGAGACCGCATGGATCAACGAGGTAGAGGATTACAAGGATCTTATGACAGGAAAGAAGCGTGCTGCAAAGGCAGTGGGCATCCCGGCATATGATTTTGCATGGCTCATTACTTCATTTAAATAGTAGCTACAGACCTGTATATCAGTGATTCGGTTCCTGAGAGAGGGAGAGGCGGTATTTGTATGAGTAAACTGATTTTTTTAGATATTGACGGCACACTGACTGAGGCCGGAACGAACGTTCCGCCGGAGTCAGCTGTGAAGGCCATGGAGATGGCAAGAAAGAACGGCAACAAGGTCTGCCTTTGCACCGGCAGAAATATGGATATGCTCAGTCCGCTGCTGGTATATCCGTTTGACGGTATTGTATCCAGTTCAGGCGGCTATGTGACGGTCGGTGATACCGTGCTGGCTGACTGCCCGATGCCGAAGGAAGTGCTGAAACAGGCGCTGGACTGCCTGCACAGCAACGGTGTTTTCTGTACGATCGAGGGAAACAACGGATCTTTCGGAGATGAGAATCTGAAAGATTTCCTGGATACGACAGAGGGCGGCAATTCTGAGATCGAGCGCTGGAGAAAGGCACTTTCCGAGAGCCTGCACATCCGCCCGATGAATGAGTATGACGGTTCTCCGATCTACAAGATCGTTGTGATGGCAAGGGAGGCTTCTCAGATCGATGAGTGCCGTGCCCTGCTCGGAGAAGAGTACAACATCGTACTGCAGGATATGCCGGCACACGGATGTGTGAACGGTGAGCTGCTCAGCAAATCCTTTGACAAAGGAAAGGGTGTGCGTCAGATCGCAGAGCATTTCGGATATGCGATCGAAGATACGATCGGCTTCGGTGACAGTATGAATGACATCGAGATGATCGAGACCGTGGGACATGCAGTGTGCATGGCAAACGGATCCGAAACATTAAAGAAGTATGCGGACGAGATCTGTCCGGCGGTGACAGAGGATGGTCTGTACAAAGCTTTTGAAAAGCTGGGACTCCTGGGTTAAGAATGATGCGGGGCACGACCCCGATCAGATAAACTAATTAAATTTTATATTTTGAAGGAGGACTTCACATGGCACTGGATTACAGAAAGTGCGCGCAGGAGATCGTCGACCACATTGGCGGCAGAGACAATGTGGCTCAGGCAGCTCACTGTGCAACAAGACTTCGCCTGGTTATCAAAGATAACAGCAAGGTGGACAAAGAGTATCTTGACAACATCGATGGCGTTAAGGGTATGTTCGAGTCCAACGGTCAGCTTCAGCTGATTATCGGTACCGGCACAGTAAACAAGGTTTACGATGAGTTCCTTGCCATCACAGGCATGACTGCAGCAACCAAGGACGACGTAAAGGCAGCTGCAGCAGCAAAACAGCCGCTCTGGAAGCGTCTGCTGAAGCCGATCGGTGATGTATTCGTTCCGATCCTTCCGGCAATCGTTGCATCCGGTCTGTTAATGGGTATCGTTGAGGCACTGGCAAAGATCCCGGGACTGAACTTTGGTGATACAGCTTGGTTCGCATTCCTGGATATGATGGCAAATACCGCATTTGCTTTCCTGCCGGTTATCGTAGCTATTTCCGCAGCTCGTGTATTTGGCGGAAACATCTTCCTCGGCGCTGTTATCGGTCTGATGATGGTTCATACCGGACTGTTAAACGGATGGAATGTTGGTAGCGCAGATGCGATCAACAGCTTCTTCGGTGTCACCGACGGTGTGATCCCGACCTGGAATCTGTTTGGTAACATCAAGATCGGAAACTATGTACTCGGATCTATTTCCAGACATGGATATCAGGGTCACGTTATCCCGGTTATCCTGTCCATCTTCTGCATGTCCAAGATCGAGAAATGGCTGCACAAGCATGTACCGGAGATGATCGACCTGTTCGTAACTCCGATCTGTACTGTATTTGTAACTTCCCTGTTAACCTTTATCGTAATCGGCCCGATCTTCGCAGGTCTTGAGACTGTTGTTCTTAACGTAGCAGAAGTTATGGTCAAGAACCCGATCGGTGCAATGGCAATGGGTGCTATCTACCCGGTAACCGTAGTAATGGGTCTCCATCACATGTACAATGTAATCGAGGCTGGTATGCTTTCTTCCGTAGGACTGAACACCTGGATGCCGATCGCAAGTGCTGCTAACTTTGCACAGTTCGGTGCCTGCCTTGCTGTAGGTCTGAAGGTTAGAAGCGCAAAGACAAAATCTGTAGCAGTTCCGTCTTCCATGTCCGCTGCTCTGGGTATCACTGAGCCGGCAATCTTCGGTGTAAACCTTCGTTTCTACAAGCCGTTCATCGCTGGTATGGTCGGTGGTGCAGTAGGTGCTGTATTCGGTGCCATCACTGGAATCGGAGCAACCGCTTACGGTGTAACCGGTATCCCGGGATACCTGACCGTAAACAATCCGCTGGTATACACCATCCTTCTGGCAGTATCCGGTGGTATCGCATTCGTTGGAACCTGGATGTTCTTCCATGAGGAGGAAAAGAAGGCTCCGGTTGCGGCTCCGGCAGCAAAAGAGGAGAACTTTGTAGGTGAGACCATCATCAGCTGTGAGGCTGGTAAGGTAGCAGCTCCGGTAAAGGGTCAGGTAGTGGCTCAGGATCAGATCCCGGATGAGACCTTCGCTTCAGGCGTATTAGGACAGGGTGTTGGTATCCTTCCGGCAGATGAGACTGTATACGCTCCGTATGACGGAACGATCTCTTCTGTAGCTGATTCCAAGCATGCAGTAGGTATCACAGGTGCCGGCGATATGGAGCTGCTGATCCACGTTGGTGTTGATACCGTTGCAATGAACGGTGAGGGATTTGAGGTTCTGGTAGCAGACGGTGATACCGTAAAGGCTGGTCAGCCGATCCTTCGTTTCTCCAAGGAGAAGATCAAAGCAGCAGGTCATCCGGACATCGTTGTTGTTCTGCTGACAAACTCTGATGACTATAATAATGTAACAGTATAATATTTGGGTTTTTTAATGCTACAAGCGCGAGGCGGGAAGACCCGCCCCGCTTGAAATAGAAAAAAGATATTATTTAAGGAGGGTTTTCAAAATGAAAGAATTTACTTACACAGTTACAGATCCGAATGGTATTCACGCTCGTCCGGCAGGTGTGCTGGTAAAACAGCTGAAGAATTTCTCCAGCTCTGTTACCATCTTCAAGGGTGACAAGAACGTAGATATGAAGAAGCTTCTGGCTCTTATGGGTCTTGGCGTAAAGCAGGGTGACACCGTAACCGTTAAGGTTGAGGGTGAGGACGAAGAGGCCTGCGTAGCTGAGCTCTTAAAAGCATTCCAGGAGAATTTCTAATCGATATCGTATAGGCGATTTCTCCACGAGACACACCTCCTCTTATTTATAAGGGGAGGTGAATTACAATTATTAAGGGGGTATATCATGCAGGTTGCAACAGGTAAAAGTGTACTGAATGGCATTGCCATCGGTAAAGTTAAGGTATATAAGGCTCCGAAGCTGGAGATCTCCGAGGCACTCATCGAGGATGTGGAGGCAGAACTTGCCCGCTTCGATGCTGCAAGAGAAAAGGCAATTGACCAGCAGAACGCTCTTTATGAAAAGGCTTTGATCGATGCCGGTGAGGACAGTGCAGAAGTATTTTCCGTACACGCTATGATGCTGGAGGATGATGATCTTCTCGATGCAACAAAGGAGATCATTCAGACACAGAAACATTCTGCAGAGTATGCAACGAAGGTTGCGTTTGATAATCAGGCAATGGTTTTCGCAGAGATGGACGATCCGTACATGAAGGAAAGAGCTGCAGATATCTATGATATCGAGCAGGCAGTTCTGAACAATCTTTTCGGAATCGACACCGACTCCATGCAGGGAACCGAGCCGTGCATTCTGGTAGCAAGAGATCTGACACCGTCTGAGACTGTACGTCTGGACAAGAGCCTGCTGCTCGGTATTATCACAAAAGAAGGTTCCTCCAACAGCCATACCGCAATTCTTGCACGTTCCATGGGTATCCCGGCACTGGTACAGTGTGCGGATGTTGAGGAAGACTGGGATGGCAAGGATGCAATCATCGACGGATACAACTCCTGCGCATATGTAGAGCCGACCGCAGATCTGGCATCTTCTCTGAAAAAGCGCAGAGATGAGGATCTGAAGCAGAAGGCATTACTTCAGGAGCTGAAGGGTGCGGACAATACCACGATCGACGGAACTACCATCAAGGTATATGCGAACATCGGCGGCCCGTCTGATATCGGTCTGGTTCAGCAGAATGACGCCGGCGGCGTTGGTCTGTTCCGTTCAGAGTTCGTATATCTGAATTCCAAGGATTATCCGAGCGAGGATGAGCAGTTCAATGCATATCGTCTCGCGGTAGAGGCACTGGCTCCGAAGCAGGTAATTATCCGTACCTGTGATATCGGTGCTGACAAACAGGTAGATTACATGAACATGGAGAAGGAAGAGAATCCGGCACTCGGTGTTCGTGCGATCCGTATCTGCCTGACCCGTAAGGAGTTCTTCAAAACACAGCTTCGTGCATTACTTCGTGCATCCGCATACGGTAACCTGGGCATCATGTTCCCGATGATCATTTCCAAGCGTGAGCTTAGAGAATGTAAAGACCTTCTGAAGGAATGTGAGAAGGAGCTGCTTGAGAAGGGAATCAAGGTTGGTACCTACAGCCTTGGTATCATGATCGAGACACCGGCTGCAGTTATGATCGCTGATGAGCTGGCTGAAGAGTGTGATTTCTTCTCTATCGGTACAAACGATCTGACACAGTACACACTGGCGATCGACCGTCAGAATGCAGGACTGGATCCGTTCCTGGATATCCATCATCCGGCAGTGCTTCGTGAGATCAAGATGACTATCGATGCAGGACACAGACACGGTACCTGGGTAGGTATCTGCGGTGAGCTTGGTGCTGATCCGGCTCTGACCGAGACCTTCCTGCGCATGGGTATCGATGAGCTGTCTGTAAACCCGGTTTCCGTACTTCCGTTACGTAAGCTGATCCGTGGTCTGGATCTGAGCAAAAAACCTGAAGATCAGGAATAGGAGATCGATATGAAGCAGTATGATGTAGTAGCTCTCGGTGAGCTTCTGATAGATTTTACAGGAAATGGTACAAGTACCCAGGGTAATCCGATTTTTGAGGCAAACCCGGGCGGAGCTCCGTGCAACGTTCTGGCAATGCTTCAGAGACTTGGCGATAAGACAGCTTTTATCGGAAAGGTCGGCAATGACTTTTTCGGAAGACAGCTGAAGGATGCTCTGGAAGAGGTAGGAATTGACGCTTCCGCACTGAAGATGGATGATGAGGTCCACACAACACTGGCTCTCGTACAGACCTTCGCAGACGGAGACCGCGACTTCTCTTTCTACCGCAATCCGGGTGCAGATATGATGCTTACCGCAGATGAGGTGCCGGAGGATATGATCCGCAGCACCGGTATCTTCCACTTCGGAACACTTTCCATGACTCATGAGGGAGTGCGCGAGGCAACTATGAAGGCACTGCGTATTGCAAAAGAGGCAAAGGTGACCATTTCCTTTGACCCGAACCTGCGCCCGCCTCTCTGGAAATCACTGGATGATGCCCGTGTGCAGGTACTTGCCGGCATGGAGTACTGTGATGTTCTGAAGATTTCAGACAATGAGATCCAGTGGCTGACCGGCGAAGTAAACTTCGATGCAGGTGTAGCATGGATCAAGGAGCGTTTCCCGAACATTACTCTGATCCTGGTATCACTCGGCCGCGACGGCAGCCGTGCATACTACAAGGATCAGATCATTGAGGTTCCGGCCTTTATCCAGGAGAATACCATCGAGACCACAGGTGCAGGAGATACCTTCTGCGGTTCTGTTCTCCACTATGTCGGAGCACATGGTCTTGAGAACCTGACGGTCGAGGGCATTCGTGAAATGCTGACCTTCGCAAATGCCGCAGCATCCCTGATCACCACAAGAAAGGGTGCACTTCGTGTGATGCCTACCAGAGAAGAGGTAGAGCAGCTCGCAAAGCAGGCATAATGGCAAAACTTTATTTCCGCCACGGCGCGATGGGCAGTTCCAAAACTGCCAATGCGCTGATGGCGGCATACAATTATTATGAGAGAGGAAAGCGTGCTCTTCTGGTCAAGCCGAAACTTGACACCAGAGATGAAGGTGTGGTGAGAAGCCGTATGGGTCTCTGCCAGCCGTGCATCTATGTGGAGGATCTCGTTAAGATGACGGACGAGGAGCTTTCCGCTTACGACTGTGTGATTGTGGATGAAGCACAGTTCTGTGTAAAATCAGATATTGAATTCATGGTACATATCGTGGATGATCTGACGATCCCGGTCATTTGCTATGGGCTTCGGACAGATTTCAGAAGAAATCTTTTTGAGGGAAGCATGTGGCTGCTTGCGTGGGCAGATGTGATCGAAGAACTGAAGACGGTCTGCTGGTGCGGACAGGGAGCCAGCTGCAACACGAGGTTCACCGAGTCAGGAGAGATCATCCGGGACGGAGAACAGGTGCTGGTCGGCGGCAATGACCGCTACATCGCTCTGTGCCGACGGCATTTCGCCGCCGGAGAGCTTGGACCGAAATATCTTGTAAAAGAGGATTTCGAAGAAGATCAGTAATCGATACCGTTCAATTCCTGGTAGAGACGTTTGGCATGTCCATCGGTCATACCGCAGATAGAATCCGTGATAAGAAGAAGGCGCAGGTAGAGTTTCTCCTGCGCCGTTTTATTTGCGGATTCCCGCGCATAAACGGCTTTGTAGTTGTCAGAGATCAGCGTCATGAGCTTGTCCTGCACATCGGTGATACGATGCGGAGTATCGTAGTAGATGACTGCAGAGATGTACTTGTCGAGCAGATATTCGAGGACTGTCGCGGCGGAGATCTCCAGCTTGAAGATCGGTCTGGAGATAAATACGTGCCGGTAGGCAATATCGCCGAGCGCATGATGAAGCATGAAGGCTTCGGTGTCTGCGAACAGATCTCTGGAAAAGCTGCCGTCCATGATCTCAGAATAATTTTTCAGAAAACCGTCAGCGGCATGCTGCATGAAGAACTGCTGTACATAGACGATCCAGTTGGCGATGGCATAGCCGGACGGATCGGAGGGGGCTTTCTCCCTTCCGGTGCGGTAATACTGCTCCATATGGTCGATCACGGACAGATAAGTCCTGCGCGCACTTCCGGTGAGGGCATCCACATATTTTTCAGAGTAGAGCTCCTCAAGAAGCTGGTCATAGCGAAGATATCCTTTGCGGCAGGCATCCTCAATATCAGCGGTCAGGTAGGCAATATCATCCGCTGCCTCCAGAAGAAATGTGAGCGGATGACGTCTGCCGCGAAGCTCCATGCGCTGTTCGATCTCTGAAAAGATATCCCGGTCTGCGAAAAAGTAGCCGGGCTTTTTTGCTGTAATGGGACCGTTCTCCTGCACCTGAACGGAGCTGATCGGATACTTGATCATGGAGGCGAGCAGCGGGCAGGTCAGGTTCATTCCGTGCTCATCGGAGAGGAAGTGCAGGCGGGTCACCAGACGGAGCGCCTGTGCATTGCCCTCAAAGCGATAGAAGTCCTGCAGCATCTGTCGGTTGAGCACCTTATCCAGAGAGCGACCCTCAAAGGTGAGCTGCGGAAGATGCACACGGAACCATTCACGGATCGTGGTTTCACCGAAATGACCGAAGGGCGGATTGCCGATATCGTGGATCAGGCCGGCGCACTGCAGAATACTGCAGAAGGAGGCCTGCATCTGCAGATCAAACCTGGCAGTCTGTTCCTCCAGAAGACGCTCGGAGACCATCTGTCCCAGTGAACGCGCGATGGAGGAGACCTCCATGGAATGGGTCAGCCTGGTGCGTATAAAATCACTTTTGTCCAGCGGAAATACCTGGGTCTTGTCCTGCAGCCTGCGGAAGGAGGCACTGGTGATGATCGTATGATAATCCTGTTCAAATGCACTGCGGGGATCCGCAGAATAAAGATCGGTATCCGGCTCGTACAGACGGATCGGAGCCAGGAGAGATTTCCAGTTCATAATTGCCGCTTCCTTTCCAGAGCATGTTTGCTGTATTCTTGAGTTCATCGTAACATGGGGGCGGACAGTTTTCAAGAATAAAGGAATGTGGTATACTGACAAAGGTTTGGACTAATCGAAATTCATAAATGTTCAGAGCCTGTCTCGAAAATGCTTCGCATTTCCTCGATGTGGCTTCTCGCCATTTGATCCCGGATAAAATTTTGTGCTTACAAGCAAGCTTGAGCACAAAATCTCATCCGAAATCGCATGGCTCTGAACAGTTACAAATTCTTTTGTGGGAGGGAGTTTATGTACAGAAAAACAGCGGAGGAAATGCTCGCATTTATCAGAAAAAGTCCGACAGCATTTCATGCCGTAGATCAGATGAAACGTCTGCTGGAGGCGGAAGGATATGGGGAACTTTCGGAGGCAGATGCATGGAAGATGGAAGAAGGCGGAAAATACTTTGTGACCCGCAACGGAAGCAGCCTGATCGCACTGCAGGTGGGAGAGGGACTGGAAGATTACAGCTTCCGCATTGCGGCATCGCACAGTGATTCTCCGGCGTTTAAGATCAAGGAATCCGCAGAACTCGGAGTCCGCGGAGAGTATACGCAGCTGAACACGGAAGGGTACGGCGGCATGCTCTGTGCGACCTGGTTTGACCGGCCGCTCGGTGTGGCAGGACGTGCGATCGTCAGAAACGGAGAATATCTGGAGAGTCGTCTGGTGGATTTTGCGCGCGATCTTGTGCTGATCCCGAGTCTTGCCATTCACATGAACCGAAAGGCAAATGAGGGGGTTGCCCTGAACAAGCAGATCGATCTGCTGCCCCTGTTCGGTGACGGCAGCTGCCGCAAAGAGGAGCTGAAACAGATGACCGCAGAACTGCTGGAGGTCACTCCGGATCAGATCTACGGTATGGATCTGTATCTGTATAACCGTATGCAGCCGTCTGTCTGGGGTGCTCATGGGGAATATATCTCCGGTCCGCAGCTGGATGATCTGCAGTGTGCCTACACTTCTCTGCAGGGCTTTCTGCAGAGTGAGCGTCAGGAGAATGCTGTGAAAGTATTTGCCTGCTTTGACAACGAGGAGGTCGGCTCCGGCACAAAACAGGGAGCTGCATCCACCTTCCTTGCAGATGTGCTTTCCCGCATGAATGACTGTCTCGGAAAGTCAAAGGAGGAGTATCGCAGAGCGCTCAGCGCAAGTCTGATGCTCAGCTGTGACAATGCGCATGCGGTGCATCCGAATCATCCGGAAAAGACGGACGTTCAGAACTGTGTCTTCATGAATCGCGGTATTGTGGTAAAATCCCATGCCGGACAGAAATACACCAGCGATGCGGTCAGCATTGCTGCCTTCCGAGCGATCTGTGAAAAGGCAGGAGTGCCGCTGCAGTATTATGCGAACCGCTCCGATGAGGCGGGCGGAAGTACCCTTGGAAATATCGCAATGAGTCAGGTGTCCATGAATGCGGTGGATATCGGTCTGCCGCAGCTGGCGATGCATTCCGCATATGAGACAGCGGGTATAAAGGACAGTGAATATATGATCAGTGCCTGCAGAGCATTCTACGGCTGCAGTACCGGAAAAACAGAAAAGGGGCGTTTGCGCTTTGAATAACGAATTCCGGCTGAAGAAAACAACGAGGCGCAATCTGTCTGCACTCGCCTGCGGCATAGCCGGTGCAACGCTGACTGCGTTTGCCACCAAGTATATTTACGATCCGTCCGGACTGGTTACCGGAGGCGTTTCCGGACTGTGTATCATCATCCGACAGCTTTCAGACACCTGGTTTGGATGGCCGGTACCGCTGTGGCTGAGCAACACGCTGCTGAATATACCGATCTTTCTGTTTGCGATCTGGAGCAGCGGATGGAAAGGGATCCTGAGGACCGCCGCTGTATGGCTGCTGATGACCGTAGAGCTGGCGTGGTTTCCGGATGCCGCGCTGATTCCGGACAACCTGCTTCTCGTCACCATCTACGGAGGTATCTGTTTTGGTGCAGGCTGCGGACTGCTGCTGTCCGCCGAGGCGACCTCCGGAGGAACGGACCTGCTGGGCTACACACTGCACCGCTATATCCGTTCAGTCAGTGTGGGACGTCTGATCCAGATCCTGGACGGCTGTGTGGTGGCAGCAGGAGCACTGGTATTTGGTATTGAGCGAACTCTGATCGCAGTTATCTCGGTCTATGTCATGGGCAAGGTCATTGACGCGGTAGTCAGCCGCGGCCGCAGCGCAAAGATGGCCCTGATCATTTCGGAGGAAAGTGAGAAGATCGCCTCTGAGATCATGAGCAGTCTGGACCGCGGTGTCACAGGACTCAAGGGCCAGGGCATGTACACGAGCAAAGACAAGACGGTGCTGGTCTGCATCTGCAGCAACAGAGATATTGTCAGCATCAAAGATATCGTATCAAAATATGACAGCAAAGCGTTTTTTACCGTGACCAATGTCAGTGAGGCCATGGGAGAAGGGTTTGTGGAAGAATGGCAGGGGAAATGATCCCCTGCTTTTTTTTCATAGGAAACTTTGTTTATATGAAATGAAAAAGCTCCGCGGGGATGCGCACTCGCGCAATTCTGAAGGTGTCGCTTTGCGACCGCACTCGGTGCGAGAATGTGCCAGGGCACATTCTTTTTGCCTGATAACGGAGTGTTCGCAGAGCATGCATTTTACTACATCAGAAGAGTTTATCCGGTACAGCAAAATGATTGACGCACCCTTGGATTTGTGATAACATACTTGAGTTAGTGTAAACTAATAAAAGATAGTGAGGGGATAGGAGACAATCATATGCACATGTCCAGGATCAAGGCAACAGGGAAAAAATGCTCCGCAATGATGGTTGCAGCGGCACTGATGCTTTCCACAGTGACTCCGGCGAATGCGGAGGAGATGACGGAAACAGCTGCGGTGGAGACAACCGCAGAGGAGACAGCAGCGAAGCTTCCGGAGCAGACAGAGGCAGCAGTGGTGGAAGTTCCTGCAGAACAGCCGGCAGCAGCGGAAGTTCCTGCAGAAC
>JAUNAF010000081.1 GCA_030527715.1 Eubacteriales bacterium | reverse complement strand
GCAGAAACAGGTCAAGAAAGTCAGCAAGGAACTTGACCTATATCGAGAAAATGCAGAAATGGGTCAAGGAAACCCTGCAGGAAATTGAGATGTATCAAGGAAAGGAGAAGCTACCGGGAAATATGGACACTTTCCATATAGGGTAGCAATGGGAAATGCTTCAGGGATTGATGTCCAACAGGGCGGTAATGATTTATGAAATACTGCTGATAGCACTGATGATATTTCTGCTGGTACGGCAGTCAAAAAAGAAGACAAGATTTGAGGAGCGGAAGGCGGCAAGCACGAAAAAGATGAGAAATGCACAGCTGGATGAGCTGCTGCGAAATCCGGAGAGTGCAAGAGAAGTCTCAGGTCAGGCAAGTCCGTTTGATATCAGATACCGGGAACAGATAAGGACAGAGCAGGGAGTTCTGCCGAAGCTGCAGATGGAGGTCGAGGTGCGTACAGATACCAGCATTCAGAGGTATCTGTATGATCTGAGCCGTCCGGTCGCAATCGGAAGAAATGAGAAAAATGATCTTGCGCTCAAAGACAATCAGGTGCCTGACTACAGCTGCACTGTCTTCGTACAGAAAGACAGTATCATGCTTCGCAGTCAGAGTATGGATGTGCCAATTTTGATCGTGCGTGGAAAGAACAGGCAGAAGCTGAAAAATCAGCTGGTAAAACTGCAGAACAAGGACATTCTGGTCATCGGAAGAACGACCCTTTGTCTTTCATTTTATCAGAATTAAGGGAACTGTCGGAACTAAGAGAGGAAAATATAACGGGGAGAGTCGAGTATGGGACTGATCATAGCAGTTTATACAAAAGAGGCTTTTAAAGAGTATGTCATGCCTGCGATCAACAATGCAGACTATTCGTTTGTGCTGAATAAAAATTATTTCAGACTGCGACGGGATATACGTTTAAACTTTGAAGTCATCAATGACGAATGGAAGATAGAGCCTGGCAGGCATTATAAGATCTACCGGGAGGACAAGCGTGAGATACGCAGCAAGACTTCGCTGTCAGATCTGCAGATCCTGCGCATCATCACGAGCGATCAGAGTCAGATCATTCTGATGATGCGGCAGAGCGGGGATATCTTTCATTCCTTCAGTAAATACAGCATCAATCAGGTCAATCGCATTACGATCGGTACCGGACCGACGAACATGATCCGTTTTGAATACCGCAGGCTGATCTCTGACAGACATGCAGAGATCGAGAGACGCGGCAGCGACTATGTGATCACCAATATGGGGCAGAACGGACTTTATGTAAACTCAAAATACATTCACGGTTCCGAAAAACTTCGCTTCGGTGATTACATCAATATTTACAGTCTGCATATCGTATTTCTCGGAAATATTCTGGCGATCGATACGACAACGGAAAACCTCCGTGTCAATGAGATGCAGCTGCCGAAATACCGTGAGCCGGTCAGAATGAGCAAGCCGGAGACCGAGAATGAGGACGAGCAGGAGCAGACTTCCGTGAAAAAGCTGTTCCGCAGAGCGATCCGTATCATAGAGAAGCTGGAGACTGATCCGATAGAGATCGAGGAGCCGCCAAAGGAGATGAAATCTCCGAAAAAGCCGCTGCTGATGACGATCGGACCATCCTTTACGATGGCGATCCCGATGCTGCTCGGAGCTCTGCTGATGATCGTATCAGCCAGAATGACCGGCAGCAATATGGGACTGTTCATGTATTCCGGAATGGTGATGGCAGGTTCCTCCGCGATCATCGGAGTCACCTGGGGCATTATGAATCTGCGTTATCAGAGAAAGACTGAGGCTGAGACGGAGACACAGCGCTATGAGGCCTACAGCAGCTATCTGCTGAAAAAGACGGAGGAGATCCGTAAAAAGTACACAGACAATCAGACGATCCTGAACCGTACCTATCCGGATACCGGAATCTGTCTGACCTATGATGAAAATGTTCCGGAGCTCTGGAACCGAAATCCTTCCCATGAGGACTTCCTGAGCACCAGAGTCGGTATCGGTGATATGCCGTTCCAGATCGATATCGCTGTGCCGAAGGAGCGTTTCCGACTGGAGAGAGATGAACTGGCAGAAAAGCCGGCCTTCATCGAGAAGAATTATGAGACACTGAAAAATGTGCCGATCCTTCTGAATCTTCTGGAGCATAAGATCGTCGGTATCGTCGGCGGCAAGGGAAAGAAGGGAGCCATGCAGGTGGCTCAGGTCATCGCCTCCCAGATCGCTGCCAGCAACAGCTATACGGAGGTCAAAATGATCTTCGTCTATGACAAGGAAAATTCCGAGAACTACGGACAGTGGGAGTTTGCAAGATGGTTTCCGCATGTATGGTCAGAGGACCGCAGGATCCGCTATATCGCTTCTGATAAGCTTTCCGCAGGCGAGGTTTTCTACGAGGTGACAAAGATCCTTCGACAGAGAACCGAGGATGCGCGTGACAGACGCAATAAAGAAGCAACACCGATCCCGTATTTTGTACTGTTCTTATCCGATCCGGCGCTGATCGAGGATGAGATGATCGCAAGATTCGTCTACGATTCCTCACCGGTGATCGGACTGACCACGATCATGCTCTCCGAGACAGCGGAAATGCTGCCGAATGCCTGCAAATACATCGTTCAGAATGATTCCGCATTCCAGGGAGTTTACGATGCATTCGCACAGAGAGAGGATCGTACTGCAGTAAAATTCGATCAGGTCGATACACAGAGACTGGAGAAGTTCGCACGACGCCTTGCAAATATCGAGGTACAGGAGGTGGCGACCGGAGGAGAGATTCCGGATACCCTGACCTTCTTCGACATGTACGGCATCGGACGTCCGTCAGAGCTTCATGCGGAAGAGCGTTGGCTGAAAAACCGTATCTATGAGAGTATCCGCGGCCAGCTCGGACAGAAGGCCGGCGGAGTGCCGTGTTTCATGGATCTGCACGAGAAACAGCACGGACCGCACGGACTGGTGGCAGGTACTACCGGTTCCGGTAAGAGTGAAACGCTGCAGACCTACATGCTGTCACTGGCGATCAACTACAGCCCGGATGATATCGGATTCTTCATCATCGACTATAAGGGCGGCGGTATGGCAAACCTTTTTGAGGGACTGCCGCATATGATCGGGCAGATCTCCAACCTGTCCGGAAACCAGGTATACCGTGCGATGGTCTCCATCGAGAGTGAGAACCGCCGCAGACAGAGGATTTTTGCCGAGCATGGTGTGAATAACATCAATGACTATACAAAGCTGTATAAGAACCGTGAAGCATCCGTTCCGCTTCCGCATCTGATGATCATCATCGATGAGTTTGCAGAGCTGAAGAGAAACGAGCCGGAGTTCATGGATAAGCTGATCAGTGTTGCTGCCATCGGCCGAAGCCTTGGCGTACACCTGATCCTGGCAACACAGAAACCGAGCGGTACCGTAGACGACAAGATCTGGAGTAACTCCAAGTTCCACCTCTGTCTGCGTGTACAGGACAGACAGGACAGTAATGACATGCTGCACAAACCGGATGCAGCCTACATCACACAGGCCGGCCGCGGTTACCTGCAGGTAGGTGCGGACGAGGTCTACGAGCTGTTCCAGTCAGGCTGGAGCGGTGCTCCGTATGAGGAGAGCCTCGATAACAATAAGGTCGAGATCGCAAAACTGCTGACGGTCAACGGCAAGACGGAGCTGACCGGCGGACATGCCCGCGCAGAGCGCAAGGCACAGGTCGCACGCATCTGGATCGAGCATCTGATCAGCTGTCTGGAGAATACAAAGATCCTTGGAGAAGATCAGCTGAAGGAGGCTGTGAGATACCGCGGTACCATGCTGGAGCTGATCGATCAGTTCTATACAGAGATCGAGGCAGCAAAGCTGGACTATCAGAGAAGCGAACACAACAGCAGCCGTCTGGAGAACTTCATCCGTCTCTATGAGGCAGCGAAGACAGACGGTGCAGAGGACATCACAGCAGAGATCCAGAAGCAGAGTGAGATTCGAAAGATGAAGCTGCCGGAGGGACAGGAGCGGACACAGCTGGAGGCAGTCAAGGATTATCTGCACAAGACCGCAGAGGAGCAGGGCTATCAGCAGCAGCAGCAGCTCTGGATGCCGGTACTGTCTGATCATATTTATCTGGACGACTTTGAAGAATACCGCAAGGAAGCTTTCGAGAATGGTGTCTGGAAGCAGCAGGCAGGTGCCTGGTCACTGGATGTCCCGATCGGCATGCTGGATGATCCGGAGAACCAGATCCAGATGCCGCTGCGTGTAAGCTTCTCCGAGGGCGGTCATCATGCCGTGATCGGATCGGTAGTCAGTGGTAAGAGTACGATGATCCAGTCCATTCTCTATGGACTGACCACCAAGTACAATCCGGATTACGTAAATATCTACGCACTGGATTTCAGCAGCAAGATGGCTGCAGCATTTGAGGGACTGCCGCATGTCGGCGGCGTCATGTATGAGGGAGATGACGAAAAGATCGCCAAATTCTTCAATATGATCAGCCGTATTCTCGACGAGCGTAAGAAGGTCTTCCGCGGAGGTAACTACAGCCAGTATGTACAGGTACACGGAATGAAGTACCCGGCGATCGTGATCGCGATCGACAACTTCTCTTCCTTTAAAGAAAAAACAGAGGATGTCTACGAGCGCCAGATCCTGCAGATCTCCAAGGAGGGTGTAGGACACGGTATCTTCCTGCTGCTTTCCGCAGGCGGATTCGGTATGTCGGAGATCCCGAACAAGATCGCAGAGAATATGAAGACCATTCTCTGCCTGGAGCTGCCGGACAAGTTCGCGTATGCAGATGTCCTTCATACCACCAGAATTCCGGTCATGCCGGAGAATGGTATCAAGGGCCGCGGACTGGCCGTTGTGGATTCCCGCATTCTGGAATATCAGACAGCACTTGCACTGGAAGCAGAGGACGATTACCAGCGTATGGAAAAGATCCGCGAAAAGTGCAGAGAGCTGGATGAGGCGTGGACCGGAAACCGTGCACAGCCGGTGCCGGAGATCCCTGCAAAGCCGACCTGGCCGATCTTCACCGCGCTGCGTGATGTGCAGATGCTGGCTCAGACCGATCATATGATCCCGGTCGGATATGATGCAGCAAATGCAGAGATCTACAGTGTGGATCTTGCCAAGGTCTACTGCTATCTGATCGCAGGAAGCGCAAAGTCCGGAAAGAAGAACTTCATGCGCGTCATGATCGAGTCAGCAAAGCTGAAGAAGGCACAGATCGCCATTCTCGATATCGCATCGCAGCTTAGTATCTATGCAAATCAGGAAGAGGTGATCTATGCATCCGATATTGACGGTGTGGTAAGCTATTTCATTGAAAAGCTGCGACCGGAGTTCGTGCGCAGAAATCAGTGGAAGAAGGAGATCATTGCGGACGGAGGCGAGGCAGAGGAACTGTACGATCTGACCAGAAAGGAACAGCCGATCCTGATCTTCATTCCGGATATCGCACGTTTTGTCAGCACGATCTATCATGTAGACAATATTTCGAAGGGTATTGGCAAGTTTATGGAAAACCTGACCGAGAAGGGCCAGTACCACAACATTTACTTTATCGCATCGCTCAGTCTTGAGGATAAGGCTTCTGTGATGGGATATCAGACATTCAATAACTTTGTAAGCTACCGCACCGGTATCCACTTCGGCGGCGATACGACAAAGAACAGCTTTATGAGCTTTGAGTACCTGCCGTTCAAGGAGCAGGTAAAGGGAGAGAAGGCCGGTATCGGTCAGCTGTCCGAGATCAACGGAGAGATCACGACGCAGAAGGTGGTAGTTCCGCTGATGACAAAGAACAGGAAGAAAAAGGAATGATCTGCGGATTACTGATCGATGCTATGGAGGAGGAGCGAAAAGCCATCCGTCAGCATCTGAGTAAACTGACCGCATATCACACAGACGAGAAGCTTGAGATCCGTGAGGTATCCATAAGCAAGGCTCTGGAACCTGCCATCGAGGCCTTCGAGCTGCTCGATCTGGCAATCGTAGATGTCACGCTTCCGGGGGCTCTGGACGGGGCAAAGGAGATCCGCAAGAAGTATTCGCAGACCGAGATCATGGTCATTGCGGATGCCAGCGTTTCTCCGATGCTGTATATGCATCCCTCGATTCGTGCATCGGCACTTCTTCTGCGACCGGCCGCACAGGGCTGGGGACGTGCCATTGGTGATTTTTTTGAACAGATTCTGACCAGGACGATCGAAGAGAATCAGAAGGATGTGCTGCTGGTGGAAAACCGGGAGGGCACTTACCGGATTCCCTATGCACAGATCTATTACCTGGAGGCAAGAGAAAAACGAGTTTTTGTCAGAACAAAGACTCAGGAATACGCAGTCAGCACAACGCTGGATGCACTGGAAAAAGAGCTGCCGGAACAGTTTGCACGCTGCCACAGAAGCTTTATCGTCAACAGAAAAGATATCGAGACGGTAAAACTCAGTGAGAGCACACTGGAGCTTCGGGACGGACTGTCGGTACCGGTATCGCGCAGTTACAAGAGTGAATTTAAAAAACAGGGAAGAAAAGGGGCAGTGAATGGAGACACTGGCTTATAAAAGCTACATTTTATCGAAAAGAGAATTTATGGTGGCTGCGGCACTGGCAGGACTTGAAATGCTGGATCTTCCGTTTTCCGAGGAAGACAGAGCTGAGAAGCCGCTGTCGGAGGACCGAGAGCTGAATCTGACCCTGTTCTCGCTGTATCAGAAGGAGATCCTTCGCTGGAAGGGAGAGCAGTCCTACGAGGTCTCTGCGGAAATGCAGCAGATCCTGGAGGAACTTAAGAACGCCGACACTGTGCTGACGGTCTATGCTGCAGATACGGATGTTCCGTTTCTGTGTCACCTGGGCAGTCAGACCGTTGTGACGGAGAGCGACGGAGAGCGGGAGCGGAATATCCGTCTTGGCAGAATGACTTATGAGCAACTTCGAGAAAAGCTGATCGAGCGCTGTTTTCCTGAAGTCAGTGAAAAAACAGAAAAAGAGTACATTGATGCTCCGGAGCTTGGCAGGGCATTTCTGCTGGAGAATGCAGATCTTGCCGTACGGGGCAGGATCTCTTCAGAGGAGCTGCAGAGAGTGCTGAAGGAAGAGACGGTCCTGTATGCAGCGATCCTTTCAGAAAACCCTCGACGGGGAGAAGAGGAAACACAGAATGTACTTCTGTTTCTGGCTGAGCATGGAAAACGTTCCGCGATTCTGTTTGACGGAAAAGTCTTTCAGATCCTGGAATGTACACCGGAGCTGATCCGGCATTTCGCAAAAAAGGAGGAAGGCAAATGATTCTGGTGGATATCTATATCGCAGCACTGGATCGGAGCTACGATTTTCAGGTGGATGAGACTGTTCCGACAGAGAATGTGACACTTGAGATCGCAGAGATGGTGGAAAATATAACAAGAACCGGTAAAAAGGTGGATGGAACAGGATTTTTACTCTGCTCCATGGATCGAAATAAGATCTTTTCCGGAAAACTGTCTCTTCAGGAAAACGGAGTGATCAACGGTTCCCATCTGATGCTCGTCTGAGCAAAGCATGCAGTTCATCCGTAAAATATGCCGTTTGTCTGATTTTCCTCTGTTTTTGCAGAGGATGGGATATGATAGGGACAACACAGAGAACAAGAGCAGTGTTCTTAAGGAAAGAAAGGAATGAGGGAGATGGCAGCGAACAAGATTAAGGTAAATACAAACAGCCTGAGCCAGACACAGAAAGAACTTCAGGCAAGGCTGAAGAAGATCAGAAGTGATATAGAAAATATTTCAAATGACATGAACACACTGAGTTCCATGTGGAGCGGTGACGCACATGAGGCCTTTGATGATCAGATCGCTTCCGACATCGGTTTCCTGAACGAGGTCTGCAAGGGAATTGATTCCATTATTTCCTTCGAGGGAACCGCAGTAACGGAATACAACAAGTGTGAAGAGATGGTAGGAGATCTGGTAGCACAGATCCGTGTATAAGGAGGACTTATGGCGATTATTTTAAAAGTTACACCGGAAGTGCTGACACAGATGTCCGGTGAGATCGAAAAAGAGCTCAATGATATTGAGAGTCAGTTCCAGTCACTTGAGACAGAGATCAACCGTACCAGAGCTTACTGGGAAGGTGAAGCAAGTGATATGCACAAGTCAAAATATGATGACATGAAGGATGAGATCGCAGAGTCACTGAAGAGACTGAAGGATCATCCGACGAATCTGCTGAAAATGGCAGGTATTTATACACAGACAGAACAAGAAGCGACGCAGGCAGCCCAGTCACTCCTAGGCGATGTGATCGTATAAAGGAGGGATTGAGATGGCAAAAAGTTCTTTGCAGATCCGAATAGATTACAACCGTGCGATCAGTCAGGCAAGCTCACTGGAACAGATCGCATCAGAGCTGAGAAATACGGCAGAGAAAGATTTTCAGGAGAGCATCTCTCAGGTGGATACCCACTGGAAGAGCACAAATGCTTCCGCATATGTGAGAAAGTGCAATACCTTAAAAGACAACATTATCAACAGTGCCAATAAGTTGACCAGAACAGCGGCGACGATCCGCAAGATCGCAAAGACCACTTACGATGCAGAGATGCGTGCACTGCGTCTGGCACAGATCAGAAAATACTAAACAGAAAAAGAAACGTCGATGCCCCACATCGGCGTTTCTGTGTTATTATATCAGTGGCGGCTCAGTATCCGTCATCAGATCAATAAGATAGGTATCAGGAGGAAGGAAGCGATGAACGGACATTTCCGCAGTCTTCGACTGCTTGTTCTGTCATTTTTATTGGTAATATCCATGCAGTGCGTCTGCAGTGCGGAGGAATCTGTCACGGAGACAGTGAAGCCCTTTCGGGACAGTATCGTGCGGGTGGAGTCGATCTGCTGGAACGGCAGTGACAAGATCTATGCGAAAAAGTCTTTCAGCGGTGTGGTCATCTCGGCAGATACTTCCGGAAATGTATATCTGCTGACAGTCAACAAGAATCTGTCCTTTACACAGGAGGAGAAGGAAAAACTTCGTGTCGCAAACGGACTTGAAGAGCGGGACCGTGTGGAGGATAAAATAGAGGTGATCTTCGGAGGAGATATCCGTGAGAAGGCCTCTGTGATCGGAGAGAGCGCCCAGCGTAATCTCACGATTCTGAAACCGGACAAGGCTGTAAAGTTTGAACATATTCCGAAGCTTGAGACGAAGAGAGTCGGTGCGGGAGAGAAGATCAGTCTGCTGAGTTTTCCGCTGCAGATGGAGCAGGACGGGACCCCGTACAGCGGTGTACATGTGCCTGTTTTAGAGGGAGTCGCCGGCGATTCCTATCTGCAGGACAACATAATGTATTTCCGGCATAATCTGGCAACCGATGAGGGAGCTTTTGGAGGTCTGCTCCTGAATGCATCCGGCAATATGATCGGTGTGCTGCAGACATCCGCAAATGAGAACCGGGCGGGGGCAGCCATCAGTACGGAGGCGATCCGCGACTTCTTGAAAACCTATAATGTAGGCTGGCAGGATTATGAGAAAGAAGTGAAGAAGCGTAAAGTGCCGGTCTTGAATGTGATCCTGGGGATCATTCTTCTCGTGCTTGCGAGTCTGAATGTGCGCAGTGCGATCTCCAATCGGAAGCTGATGAAGGGAACCTCCGGAGATGATATCGTGCCGGAGCTTTCGCAGGGGTTCGGAAAATATGCTCCTCTCGGCGGCAATGGCGCCTATGATACCGGGATGAGACGTGCCTTTCTTGAATACCCGGCAGAAAACCGCCAGGTGCAGATCACAAAGCCGAACTTTCTGATCGGAAGAATGGGTACCTGCGATCTGGTACTCTCAAACGCAAGCGGCGCCAGCAGAAAGCATGCGATGATCGAATACGACCATGATAATTATTATGTTACAGATATGAATTCCACCAACCACACTTATGTAAATGGCAGCTGTCTCAGAAGCGGTCAGCGGATGGAACTGAAAGACGGGGACGAGATCACAGCAGGTCATGAGAATATGGTCTTTCATCTTGGCTAAATATGCTGTTCATCCATAAAACGTGCAGTTCATCGTGTAAACTGCAGTATATCCGTAAGTTGTAGTATAGTGTAGACAAGTTAAAAAACAGAAAAAATACAAAACGCCGATTGTAAAATGAAGTTGCACACTTGATAAAAAAACGATCCATAGGA
>JAUNAF010000080.1 GCA_030527715.1 Eubacteriales bacterium | reverse complement strand
TCATATACCGAAAGTCCCTTCCTATCCTCCTGACCGATAATTGCGATTCTGGTCAGAATTTTTGATACTGCCTGCGGCGTATAGAACTCTCCTGCTTTCTTTCCTGTTTCAGATGCAAACTGACCAATCAGATACTCGTATGCATTTCCAAGTATCTCCGCATCAGAATTTAATAGATCTGCCTTATCGATTTCCTTGATCAGGCTGGATATCGTATCGCTCTGTTTCTGGTCACCATTTCCCAGTCGGTTTGAATATAAGTCAATATCTGTAAACAGGTCCACGAACAGCGGATCACTCTGCTCAATATTATTGAATGCCTTCTGGAGCTGCTCTCTGTTAAAAGAATTGTTTCTTGCTGCCTCTGCAAAATACGTATATGTCAGATCCGGCTCAATTACATAATGGCAGGCAGATTTTATTTCTGCTATCAATTCCTCAGCATCTTCATCCTCAAGAACTTCACGATAGGCATCCAGTGCCTCTTTTAATGATTCCGGTTTTTCATCATTGATCAAATCATACACTCTGATCAGGAAAGAATCTGATAAATACTTATAGAAAACAATCCCCAGCAAATAATTCTTGTATTCATTAGCATCCATCTTGGAACGCAGAATATCTGCGCCGCTCCAAAGAACACTGATTAAATCTTTTCCGCTTTCAATTTCTGCCATTATGTTACTCCTTTACATACTCTCTTTGTTTACTCTGAATTTTAGTACTTTTTCCATATCTTTTACGTTCTCTGCGTACTCACACTCATACACATTAACTGATTCAAATTATAATCTGTGGAGGGGATGGATGCAACCAAAAAACAGGAGAGCTCTTCTCTCGAACTCTCCTGTCTTGTTTCTCTGTCGTTTCTTTATCTTATTCTTCTGTCAAATCGTATTTTACGACATCCACCAGTACTCCGCCTCCGTCTGCAAAGAAGGAAATTCCTTCTGCATCCATCGGTGTGTACAGGGTCGCTGTCATCGTCTGCTCTCCATCGTTGATGAAGACCTCTACGCTGAAGCGATCCAGGATCAGTCGCAGCTTCAGTTCCCCATCTTTGCTGTTCACAAGACTGCGGCGCTGATGAATAATAGCTCTGCGGTTGCCTGAAAATTTACGGTCGATTTTCAGTACAGACTCTCTCGGGCGGAAGCTCAGTGCTGTCTGATAGGTGTCGTTCTGTGCGAAGCGCACTGCAAACTTCTGATACATCTGCTCTGCATCCTCCGGACGGATCCGAAGTTCCATATCGATGCGGCGTCCTTTCAGTTCTTTCATGAAGACCGTTCCGTTTACCGCTACATCTTTCAGCTCCAGACGGTTGCTGCGCATCTCTTCAAGTTCACGAAGCGGCTGCTGATACAGTCTGCCGTTTTTGATGCTGATCTCACGCGGAAGACTCATCTGACCGAACCATGGCTGATTCGGCATACGCATGCTGCAGGTATCCCAGTTCTGCATCCAGCCGATCATCACACGGCGGCCATCCGGTGTCTTCACGGTCTGCGGCGCGTAAAAGTCGATGCCATAATCGATCGCCTGATTGTGCTCTTCCACAAATTCTCCGCTCTCCGGATCCAGATGTCCGATCAGGCAGAGTGTTCCGTTTCCGTTGTGATACTCAAAGCCTTCCGGAAGCATATCCTGCGGACTGGTCAGCAGCACATACTTGCCATCCAGCTCGAAGAAATCCGGACACTCCCACATTTTACCGTAGCGGTTTTTATTGGAAACCAGAACTTTGTCGAATTTCCACTCAAATCCATCCGGACTGCTGTACAGAAGGATCTGACCGCTGCCGTCTGCCGGGCGGTTGCCGACTACGCAGTTGAAAGTTCCGTCCTCATTTTTCCAGATCTTCGGATCACGGAAATCGATCGTGCTTCCGCCCTCCGGAATATCCTTAAAATTCAGCACCGGATTTGCATCCACCTTCTGATAGTCGATACCGTCACCGACTGCCAGACACTGGGTCTGCACATCCACGATTCCGCCGTGCTCCGTATGCTTGCGCATGACTCCCGTATACATCAGCAGATGTCTGCCGTCCGGCAGCTCCACGGCGCTTCCGGAAAAGCAGCCATCTCTGTCATAAAATTCATCCGGGGCAAGTGCCGTCGGAAGATATTCCCAATGCAGCAGATCCTCGCTCACCGCATGTCCCCAGTGCATCGGGCCCCAGTTGCAGTTATATGGATGATACTGATAAAACATATGGTACTTTCCCTGATAATAGGAAAAACCATTCGGATCATTCATCCAGCCTGTGTATGCGGACAGATGAAATGCCGGCCGTTCCTCCGCTGAAATCAGCTTTGCGGAAACCTCCTCGTATTTTCTTGCCTCACGTAAGGTCTGACTTGACATTGTTTCTCCTCCAAACTTTCAAATTCTGTATGCAGAAAACTGCCGCATGGCGACAGTTCTCTGTTAAAACCACATTTCTGTTTTGATTATGCCTCTTTATAGAAATTATCAAGGTATTTCTGGAAGATCTCAAGGTATTTTTCCAGACCGTAAGAATCCAGATCCTTCAGATACTGATCCCAGTCTGCATCAGTCAGACCGTTCATGATCCAGTCAGACTTCTTTGCATTGATGGTCTTCTGGATATCTGCCTGCAGGTTGGAAAGCTCCTCGGTGTCCTCACGGCTCATGAATACGTTCGGATATACATAGTCATTGTTCATATCCGGTGTGAAGTAATCCTTGATCCAGTCAAGACGATACTGAGCATCATCCGGGCAGGTCACATATACACCATAGTACTCATCCAGGATCGCCAGCGGGCCGGCAACGTTCTCTGCCTCACGTACCTCAACCGGAGAAGCATCTCCCAACGGTGCGTGCTGCAGCATGTCATCACCGTTCTCGTTTTTGCCAAGAACAAAGATATCAAACTCATCGTCCTCACCGTAGGTGCCCCAGTTGTTCTGCGGAGACTGGAACGGATCATACATCTGGTCAAGCCAAGCACAAACCAGTGCAGGATTCTTTGCTACTGCAGTTACTACGCAGCGGCCGCGGTCAAATCCACTGGTAAAGGAACCGTTCTGCGGGGTCAGGTTGCGGACATCTGCGGTAAGTACCGGAAGCGGAACCCAGTCCTCAAGGTTGTCGATATTTGCGACATCCCAGCTGAAGCATACTCCGTAACGTCCGGATTTACCCTTAGATACGTAAGTGGACCACTCCTGAGTGAATGCCTCCGGATCGATCAGATCCTGTGCATACAGGGAATGCAGCCATTCGATACCATCTTTGAAGCCCTGCTGTGTTCCACTGCAGATCACTTTCAGATCGTTCGTCACTGCGATGTGTCTTCCTCTGTCTCCATCTCCGTAGCCCTCGCCGAAGCCGTTGATCAGAATACACGGATCCTGGTCACCGTCATTTACGATACAGGACATCGGAATGATGCTTCCGTCGATATTGAATTCTTTCTGAAGTTTATCTGCATTGTCACGGAATGCGATCAGCACCTGCTCAAACTCGTCAACTGTGGTCGGCATCTCCAGTCCCAGAAAATCCATCCATTTTTTGTTGATAAAGCTCATATTTCCGACAGTCTGGATCGCTGTCTTCTCTGCACCGAGCTGCTCGATCCACGGAAGTGCCCAGATATGACCCTCAGTGTCAGTACACATGGTGCGGTACTCCGGATACTTGTCGAATACAGCTTTCAGATTCGGCATGTATGCATCGATATACTCTTCAAGTGCGATGATGACTCCCTGATCTGCATATTTCAGAAGATCACTGTCGCTGAAACCTGCAGTGAAGACAAAATCTGTCAGGGTATCCAGATTTGCCATATTCAGGGTGATCTTGTCGCCCCACTGGTCTCCCTGGATAGCGGTCCAGTTGATCTCTACGTTGGTCTTCTCCTGGAGACGTTTAAAGATTGTACGCTTATTCGGATCAGACTCGGTGTTTGCCGGGTAGCTGATCATACCTGTCAGAGTTACTTTCTCCTTCTGCGGGAATGCAAGCTCAGCGGTATCTACCTCCTGAAAGGTACCATCATTCAGGGCTACCTTCTCGCCTCCGCCGCCGCATCCGGTGAAGGTTAAGATCATAGCTGCGCCAAGTGCCAGTGCTGCGATTCTTTTGGAATACTTTTTCATGTTTTTTCTCCTTCTTTATATGTATGAAATTTCAAGTATTTTCCGGGATCAACCCTTTACGGAACCTGCCATAATTCCGCTGTCAAAGTACTTCTGGAAGAACGGATACATTACCAGAAGCGGCAGGCTGGAGATAATGATCGTTGCATATTTCAGCAGTTCTGCAAGCTGTGCTCTCTGTGCAGTACTCTGCATATCTGAAATCATTCCGGACTCCGGCTGGTTCTGGATCAGGATCGATCTGAGTACCAGCTGCAGCGGCTGTTTTGCGGAATCATTAAGGTAGATCATAGCGTCGAAGTAGCTGTTCCACATACCGACAAACTGCCACAGAGCAAGTACAGCGATTACCGGGGTGCAGACCGGAAGCAGAATCTTGAAGAAGTAAACGATCTCGTTTGCACCATCCACGCTGGCTGCCTCACGGAGTTCGGAAGGAATTCCCTGATAATAAGTTCTGGCGATGATCATGTTCCATACGCTGAATGCGCCCGGAAGGATGATCGCCCACATGCTGTTCAGCATTCCCAGCTTACTGATCAATAAGTAGGTCGGGATCAGACCGCCGCCGAAGAACATGGTGATAACAAAAATGGTATTGAAAATGCCGCGGCCCTTAAAGTCTGCTCTGGACATCGGATATGCTGCCAGCAGAGTGACAAACACGGAAACAAAGGTAAATACCAGAGAATAGATCACGGCATTTTTGAATCCGATCCAGATCTGGGAGTTGAAGATAACGCGCTCATAAGCGGTAAGGGTCCACTTATCAAGTTCAAAGGTGATTCCCTTATTCTGAAGAGTGATCGGATCCATGAAGGAGGCGATCACGATGTAGATCATCGGGATCACAATGGCAATGACAAACAGTCCCAGAAGAATGTATCCGGTAGTAAGGAGTGCCTTATCCTGTGCGGAATATCTGGCAAATCTGCTTTTCTTTTTCATTCTGTGCCTCCTTATAAGCCCTTGCCGTCGTTCATCTTTGCCACGATCTTGTTCACGGCGATCAGGAGAATGACATTGATAACGGTGTTAAACAGGCCGACTGCGGTGGAAAAACTGTAATCTCCGTCCAGAAGACCTTTTTTGTATACATAAGTTGCAATGATTTCGGAAGTTCCGAGGTTCAAGTCTGTCTGCAGTGCATAAGCTTTCTCAAAGCCGATACTCATGATGTTACCTGCCTGAAGGATGAACTGGATGATAACCATATCCTTGATGGCCGGCCACTCTACTGCCTTGATCTGCTGGAAGATGTTTGCTCCGTCAATGATGGCTGCTTCTTTCAGCTCCTGGCTGGCATTGGAAAGTGCTGCTGTGTACATGATGGATGCCCAGCCTGCTCCCTGCCAGATTCCGCTGGCGATATAAATGGTTCGGAAGGCTTCCGGCATGGTCATGAAGTTGATCTGGCTGCCAAATAACAGGTTGACCGGACCGGTGACAGAAAGAAAAATTCGAACCATACCGCAGAGTACGATGACGGAGATGAAGTTCGGCATGTAAAGCACGAGCTGGATCTTTTTCTTGATTCCGGTACTCTGAATGCGATTCAGCAGGAATGCCAGAATAATCGGAACCGGGAAGCCCCAGAGCATTCCATAGATACTAAGCTTTAAGGTATTGACCAGATATTTCATAAAGTCCGGTGAGGACAGGAATCTCTGAAAATATTTAAAGCCGACCCACTCACTTCCCAGAATACCTCGTATCGGATTGTAATTCTGGAACGCGATCGCGATACCTCCCATCGGGATGTATCTGAAGATCAATGTCAGTGCCAAAGCCGGCAGCAGGAAGAATACATACAACTGCCAATGCTGAGTCACATACAGCAGCGTACCCTGCAAGCCTGATTTCTTGTTGCCCTGCTTCTTTTCGGAAGCAATTTGCGAGTTCGCTTTCACTCTTGTTCCTCCTTCCTAATACATTCGCATTTTTACATTTGCACAATCATAAGGTCTCGTTTTGTAAAAACGCTCCTCTGTTTCTGTAACATCAATGTATCATGCTTTGTTCATTTCGTCAACAAATTTATTTGTCATTGGCACAATTATTTTACGTATGCACTGTTAAAAATTTCACTTATCGGTATTTTCACCATGAGAAAACAAATGATTTTTACATTTGACACACGAGATTTTGTGCATTATAATAGATTTTGATAAAAAGCATCCCGATATCCCGACTTTATTTTTGCACACTTTACATATGGAATACCCTAAGTGCGGATGCAGGCTTTACATTTTCGCATGTCAAAGTACTTATTAATATACTGAAAAGGAGATCCCTGTATGGTAACTCGTGTAACTATCCAGGATATTGCCGATGCGCTCGGCGTTTCCCGCAATACCGTATCCAAAGCGATCAACAACACCGGTGTCCTTGCAGATGCCACCAGAGAAAAGATCATTCAGAAAGCCATTGAGATGGGCTATAAGCAGTTTTCCTATATTAATGATATCCAGCAGCTGCAGCAGACCAGTACTTCTGCTCCTTCCACGGAGCCAGAAGTTCCCAGAAAAAAAGGCGAGCTCGCACTTCTTACCACTGCATTTCTCGGAAACTCTCATTTTGCATCCATGATGCTGGACAAGTTTCAGAAAGAGATCTTTTCTCTTGGCTACAGTCTCACCATGTATCGCATTCTGGAAGATGAGCTCAAAGACTACCGTCTTCCAAGTGCCTTTAATAAGGAACGGGTCGACGGTATCATCTGTATCGAGGTCTTCGATTATGACTACAGCCGTATGATCTGTGATCTGGATATTCCGACACTGTTTGTGGATACTCCGGTGATCGGTCTCAATGAGCCGCTGAAAGCCGACTGCCTGTACATGAACAATCAGGCTCATATTTTTACATTTGTAAAAGAGATGGTGCGCCGCGGCAAGACACGCATCGGTTTCATCGGTGCGCATATGCACTGCCAATCTTTCAATGAACGCTATATGGCTTTCCGCAATGCGATGTTTTTATCGGATCTTCCGGTCGAGGAACAGTTCTGCATCACCGGAGGTGAGGATACTCAAAATGATACCTGGCCGCACTACAAGGCCTATCTGACCTCCCGCCTCTCCGCCCTTCCGGAGATACCGGATGTCTTTATCTGTGCGAATGACTTTGTGGCGCTGGATGCACTTGCCGCCTTCCGCGATTTGAATCTCTCCGTACCTGAGGATCTCTACCTCTGCGGATTTGATGATTCTCCGGAATCCAAGCTGGTTTCACCGAACCTCACAACGATCCACATTCATACACAGATCATGGGACTTGCAGCGGCACAGCTGCTGTTCACCCGCATTCAGGAACCGTCTCTGAACTATCGTACACTGTACGCTGAGACCAACATCGTCTACCGGGCATCCACCGGAGACTGACCCGTATTTCTTTGTCATTCACAGCAGGATATCCACAGGAGGAAGTTATGGACAGATTTTTATCACCGGACAACGCAGTCATGCAGTTCATCAACAAAATTGTCAGCAGTGTATACCTGAATCTTCTGTGGTTTATCTGCTGTATTCCGATTGTCACGATCGGTGCTTCTACCACTGCGCTCTTCTATGTCTCTCTGAAGATCGCACGCAATGAGGAAGGCGGTCTGACAAAGGCGTTCTTCCACTCTTTCCGCGAGAATTTCAAACAGAGTACGATCGTCTGGCTGATTCTCGCTGCAGTCGGGCTTGTGCTCGGTGTTGATGCATATTTTCTGTATCACATGCGCTTCGAGAATGTTTTCTGGACGCTCATCACCGCAGTATTTATCGCTGCAGCTCTTGCCTATGCCATCGTAGTCATGTACATCTTCCCTTTGATGGCAAGATTTCAGAATACCACGGCAGCTATGTTCAAAAATTCTCTGATGATCGGTATGAGATTTCTTCTCTGCACCGCGCTCATGGCACTGATCTACTTTGCCATGGCAGTGATCGTCATCAATTATTTCACGCCTCTCATTATTTTCGGAGAAGGACTCTGCGCACTGCTCTGTTCTTTCCTGCTCAAAAATATCCTTCAGCAGTGCGAACCGGGTGATGCCGATGAATAAGACACTCCATTCTCTGCATGGCAGACAAAAACTTCAGTATCTCTGGGATTATTACAAGCTCCCGCTGGCAGGACTGCTGATCATTCTGCTGATTTCCGGTTCTCTCATTTACCACAAGGTCACACATAAGGATACCGATCTCTATCTTGCGCTGGTCAATGTCTCCATGAGTGAATCCATGCAGCAAAAAATGACCGGAGACTTCTTGACGGATGTCAATCTGTCCCCGGCCAAACATCGACTGGAACTGTATCAGGGTCTATATCTGACAGATGATTCCGCCAGTGAATATCATGAATATACGTATGCTTCCCGCATGAAGATCCTCACTACGATCAACAGCCAGCTGCTGGATGTCGTCTTCATGAATCAGGAAGCCTTCGACGCATTCTCCCAGAATGGATATCTGGAAGATCTTCCAAAACTTCTTCAGAATGATCCCGAGCTTCTGGATCGTATCACTCCGAACCTTGTCCGGGGAACGATCATCCTGGAAGACAATGCGATCGATCTTCTGTTTGATGAAACTGCCACTTACGAAGCAGTCACCGAGGACAGTATCTGCGGTCTCGACCTCAGTACCTCCCCGTTTTTTAAGGATTCCGGCTTCACCGAACCGGTCTATCTCGGAATCATCAGGAATTCTCTGCGAAAAGAGCTGGCAAGCAGCTATCTTGCGTATCTGTTTCCGTAATTTTCGCTGTATTATTCTCTGCCTTTCTTTTTCAGGAAGATCAGATATCCGATTGCAAATCCGATGATTGCCGGCAGCGCCCAGCCTAGCCCTGCATTGGACATCGGCAGGATCCTGTCTGCCGTCTCGATCACGGTTCCGATATGAAGTCTTTCTTTCGTGCCCTCCGGCAGGGAATTGAGCAGATCCACCAATGCCGTACAGCAGGTGAATACTGTCGTTGTAAGATAAACATATCTGGATTTCCGGAATACTTTTTCAAACAATGCCAGCAGGATCAGTGTGATCGTGAGCGGATACAAAAACATCAGCATCGGAAGTGAGTATTCTATGATCTTCGAAAGTCCTACATTCGAAAACAGGAAAGACACTGCTGAAAAGATCACTGTCCAGATCTTGTAATTGAATACTCCCGGAAACATTTCCACAAAAGCTTCGGCACAGCTTGTCACCAGACCGATCGAGGTTTTCAGGCAGGCAAAAATGATGATTGCCGCCAGGATGAATGCTCCGCTTCTTCCGAGATAATACTGTGCGATCTGCGCCAGCGCAATTCCTCCATTGTCTGCAAGCTCGAATACACCTCTGGATTTCGCACCCATCAGAATCGTCAGTGCATAGATACCTCCCATAAAAATGCCTGTCCAGATACCTGCATACAAAATCTCATGTGCGATCGCCTCGTCATTTTTCACACCCATAGAGCGGATAATATTTACAACGACGATACCAAAGGCCAGTCCTGCTATCGCATCCATCGTCTGATATCCTTCGATCGCACTGGAAAGCAGCGGTCTCTTCAGATAGACCGCCGTCGGCTCAATCGTAGAAATGTGGATATCCGATTTCCAGAATACCGTTCCCAGAAGAATAAACAGGAAAAACAGGAACACCGGGTTGATGATCTTTCCGATCCATATCGTGATCCCCGCCGGACGCAGTGCGCAGAACAGAACGATGGCAAAAAAGATCACTGAGAAGATCAGCAATGCCATTCTCTCATTGATTCCCTGACTCAGTATCGGTGCGATTCCTACCGTAAATGAGGTCGATGCACATCTCGGAATCGCAAACAGCGGTCCGACGGTCAGATACAGCAGCACCGTAAAAAAGTAACTGTATCTGCGTCCTACTCTTCCGGCAAGCACATGCAGGCTGTCCGAATGGGTATTTCCGATCGCCGCCACAGAAAGGATCGGGATTCCTACCGCTGTGATAAAGAATCCCACCACCGCAATGACAGCATTTTTTCCTGCAAGCTGTCCCAGATGTACCGGAAAAATCAGATTTCCTGCGCCAAAAAACATTCCAAACAGTGTTAGCGCCACCAAAAAGCGCTGTCGATTTGTCAGGCGGTTCATAACTTCGCTCCTTTCATTAAAATACACTAAACTTTTTCTATTTTTCGAATTTTTTCATGCACTTATACCAATTATATCACTTTATCCACATACTTAAAGTGTTTTTTATAT
>JAUNAF010000015.1 GCA_030527715.1 Eubacteriales bacterium | reverse complement strand
ATCCTATGGATCGTTTTTTTATCAAGTGTGCAACTTCATTTTACAATCGGCGAAGTTTTAATATACGCTTCTCGTTTCCTATTTTCAAGCTATTTATCTCACTTGAGATAAGGTTCCCGATCCAGTCCGCGTTTAAAACGCAGCATCATTTCTCCGGTAAGACTCAGATCCTCATCGACCCCTTCGATCTCCTCTCTGCTCTTCCACTCGGCAACAGCCAGTTCTGTGCGGTCAAGTGTGATACGGTCATCTCCATCCAGATCACAGTAAAAGCCCATCAGCAGCGTATCTGAAAAAGACCACGGCTGACTTCGATAGAAGGTCAGATTCTTCACCTTCAGTCCGACCTCCTCCATCACCTCGCGGTGTACGGTCTCCTCGATCGTCTCACCGATCTCCGCAAATCCTGCGATCAGTGCATAGTGCTTATGTTCCCGTCCCTCATATTTGGACATCAGGATCTTGTCTCCGTTTCGAATGCCAACGATCACCGCCGGACAGATCTTCGGGAACTCCTGCAGGCCGCAGCTCTCACAGAACATCATGCGCTCCTTCGCATCCTGCTTCATCGGTCTGCCGCAGTGTCCGCAGAACTTGTGGTTCTCATACCATCTGAAAAGCTGGTATGCTGTCACGCCGGCAAACGCCAGATGCTTTGGTCTCGCCTGACGCAGCATTCTGAGACCGCAAAACGCAAACTCTGTAAACAGGGATGTAAGTTTCTGATCTGCATTTTTTAATAGGAAGAAATGCCTTTCATCCACCTGAAAAAGATAGATCAGCTGCTCTGTACTTCCCGGGCAGGCCGCCTCTGTCTCCTGCACGGTAAGATAGCTGATCTGCCCTTCCTTCTCCCGCAGAAACAGTTCCCCCTTTCGGCAGATCATCACATAGTCCTCCGCGGACGGTGCCGTCGGTCGATATTCATTATGATAAATGTGCGGTGCAATTTCCTGTATCATCGTAATCTCTCCTTTAAGCCTGTTTCGGTGTCTCCGGATCCGGATTTCTTGTTCCCGGGAGCCGTCTCTGTCGATCCATAAGCTTCTTCTTTTTCTCCATGATCTCTGTTCTCAGTTCTGTGATCTGCTCCGGATCTGCCTGTTCCTCTCCAAGAAGAACGATCAGCTGATCCTGCGCTGCAATGATCTCATCACGAAGCTCAGAGGACGGCACCTTCATAAGCTCGATACCATACTCCGCTCCCTGCTGAAAACGCTCCAGTCCGGATCTGGTCTCCTGCAGGAGATGATCCACACCGGCTTTCGTTCCTTCGGAAATACGTCCTACACCGGCCTTTGTTCCCTCGGAAATGCGCTCCATACCAGCCTACGTTCCAGATTTCCTGCCGCCTCCTGCTGGATGCGCTCCATCTCCGTCTTCACTTCCTGCATCTTCCGCTTGATGCGGTCAGTACGATAGATCACATCCGGATAAGCATCGGCAAATCTTCGGTAGAGAATGGATTTGTCCTTCATCAGCATGCGGATCTCTTTGCTGATGCTCTCGGTATTGTCCGCCTCACTGTTCTCAACACTGCTCTTCACAAATTTCATGACGAACTGTGAGGTGATATTGTCACTGAGCATCACGAGCACAACCAGTACCGACAGTACGTAGAGCACTCTCTCCGGGATCCGGTAAAACAGGCTGTATACGATCGGATTGATCACCTCGATCACCAGTGTACCACCGATGCCGAACAGGATCAGATTGCCGATCCAGATACGGCCGTTCAGATTCATCGGCTTTGTACTGTAATCCCACCATCTGGCATGGTAGCGTTTTTCCATGTAATAGCTCACCGCATACTCCAGGGCTCCGCACCCCAGAAATGAGATCATAAATGTTGTACCGACGGAGGTCTCCACACCGGAAAGTACATTTACCATCACCGTGATGAACACGATTCCCGATCCATAGATCGGACAGTACGGACCGATCATGAAACCGCGGTTAATAAAACGATGATACTGACGGTATTTCAGAAATACCTCCATGCACCACCCCAGTACCGAAAATACAAAAAACAGTAAAATCAGATAGCATAGCTGCTGCAGCTGATAGTCACTCACTCTATCGCTCCTTCCTTGTGTATCGATCAGGTCTTCATGACCTGACGCATTTTCCGTCATCTTAGCACATAATACAGTATTTTTCCAGAGGCAGCACCTGACAGGCAAACAACAGACGCAAAAAAAAGCCGCAGGACTTTGATCCCACGGCTTTTCAATCATATCATTCATTTCAGATCTGGATTCTGTTTAGTCCTCTGCGAAGAGTGCGGTGGACAGATAGCGGTCTCCGGTATCCGGAAGCAGTGCTACGATGGTCTTGCCCTCATTTTCCGGTCTCTTTGCAAGCTCGATCGCTGCCCATACAGCTGCACCGGAGGAGATACCTACCAGCACGCCTTCTTTTTTGCCTACCTGCTTGCCGGTCTTGAAAGCATCCTCATTTGCAACCGGAACGATCTCGTCATAAACGCTGGTGTTTAATACATCCGGAACAAATCCTGCACCGATACCCTGGATCTTATGCGGTCCTGCAACACCGGTGGAAAGTACTGCGGAATCCTTCGGCTCTACAGCAACTACCTTTACTTCCGGTTTTACAGACTTCAGATACTCACCGACACCGGTTACGGTTCCGCCGGTACCTACACCTGCTACAAAAATATCTACATTTCCGTCTGTATCTCTGAAGATCTCCGGACCGGTGGTCTCTCTGTGTACCTTCGGGTTTGCCGGGTTTACGAACTGTCCCGGGATGAAGCTGTTCGGGATCTCTGCTGCAAGCTCCTCAGCCTTTGCGATCGCACCCTTCATGCCCTTTGCGCCTTCGGTGAGTACCAGCTCTGCGCCATAGGCCTTCATCAGCTGACGGCGCTCAACGCTCATGGTCTCCGGCATAACGATGATGATACGGTAACCTCTTGCTGCTGCAACAGATGCCAGACCGATACCGGTATTACCTGAAGTCGGCTCGATGATTACAGAACCTTCCTTTACAAGACCCTTCTCCTCAGCATCGTCGATCATTGCCTTTGCGATTCTGTCTTTTACAGAGCCGGCCGGATTGAAGTACTCAAGCTTTGCCAATACTCTTGCCTTCAGTCCCAGTTCCTTTTCAATATGGGAAAGCTCAAGGAGCGGTGTTCCGCCAATCAGTTCATCTGCAGTTGTGTAAATTCTCTCAGCCATTTTCATATCCTCCTCTGTATTCTTCATCTTATTATTTTTATATGTCCGTTGACATTGTTCACTGTGTTTTGCCTATGCTTATTTTACTGCCTCAAAGCCCTGCTTCAGATCATCGATAATATCGTCGATATGCTCTGTACCGATGGAGAGACGGATCGTATTCGGACGGATACCGCACTCCAGAAGCGCCTCCTCATCCAGCTGTGAATGTGTGGTGGATGCCGGATGGATCACCAGGGACTTTACGTCTGCCACGTTTGCCAGCAGTGAGAACAGCTTCAGGCTCTCTGTAAACTTCTTCGCTGTGGCTGCATCGCCTTTGATCTCGAAGGTGAAGATAGAACCTGCACCCTTCTCAAAGTACTCATCATACAGCTCTTTTGCTCTGCCGGTTGCAAGAGACGGATGATTTACTCTCTCTACCTGCGGATGATTCTTCAGGAAGTCCACTACCTTTAAAGCATTCTCCACGTGACGCTCTACACGAAGTGAGAGTGTCTCAAGTCCCTGCAGAAGCAGGAAGGAGTTGAACGGGGAAATGCAGCCTCCCTGATCTCTCATCAGTGTTGTGCGGATCTTCAGGATGTAAGCCAGGTTTCCGCAAGCCTCGGTAAATACCACTCCGTGATAGGACGGATTCGGCTTGGACAGTCCCGGGAACTTGTCATTCTGTGCCCAGTCAAACTTTCCGGCATCTACGATCACACCGCCCATAACGGTTCCGTGACCGCCGATAAACTTTGTTGCGGAATGTACCACAACGTCTACACCGTACTCGATCGGACGAAGCAGATACGGGGTTGCAAAGGTGCTGTCCACGATGAACGGGATGCCGTGCTTGTGTGCGATATCTGCGATAGCCTTCAGGTCAATGACATCTGAATTCGGATTTCCAAGGGTCTCTGCATATAACAGCTTTGTGTTCTCCTGGATCGCTGCCTCGAAGTTGGCCGGATCGGACGGATCTACAAAGGTAGTTGTCAGTCCCTGCTCTACCAGAGTATTGGCGAACAGATTGTGGGTTCCGCCGTAAAGGTTGGTGGATGATACGATGTGATCACCTGCCACTGCGATATTCTGGATCGCGTAGGTGATCGCTGCACTTCCGCTGGCCGTTGCCAGAGCCCCTACACCACCCTCCAGTGCTGCGATTCTCTTCTCGAATACATCGGAAGTCGGGTTCATCAGGCGGGTATAAATGTTGCCGCCCTCGGTCAGTGCGAAGCGTCCTGCTGCCTGATCGGAATCTTTAAATACATAGGAGGTCGTTGCATAGATCGGAACTGCTCTTGCATCGGTAGCCGGATCTGCGTTCTCCTGTCCAACGTGTAACTGTAAGGTTTCAAATCTATAATTGTTTGACATAATCTGTTATCCTTTCGTGTCTGTATCCTTCTGTCTCAGTCTGCTCAACAGCCTGTTTACACCCTGCTGCAACATCGACACATTCGTCCGTTTCTCCAGTTTTCTCTAAGAAGTAATTCCCAATGTCTATTCATGTTACTACTCCTATCTGCTTGATAGGCATTATTATAACAGCCTCTTTTCCAGTTGTCAATAGTTAATTTACTAATATCCTATTGATTTCATAGGCTTTATTGTATAAAAAGAAGCTGCTGCTCCGCAGATGCAATCAAATCATCCGCTCGGCAGCAGCCCTCTTTGAAATTTTCTACAGTAAATGATCGTGAAACCGGAAACGCTCAAAGTACATCAGCACGAAGCTGATAAACAACAGCGCACAGGATAACCAGATCACATGGTATCCATAGCGAAGAGACAGATTTCCTCCAAGGCCCGCTCCGACCGCAAAGAAAAAAATGACTCCGAAATAATATCCTGCTTTCTTGAGATCCTCTTTTCTGTGACGTCTGAAAAAGGATGACAGCGCTGCCGTACCTCCGCGGAGATTGCCGATGCACATCGTGCTGGCATAGGCATAGCCGTTGACCTTGCGGAAGGCCTGCACCTGCATTGCACAGGTGAAGGATACCAGCGCCGTAGCCACCATATTTAAAGAACCCGGAATAAATCCTACGATAAATAAGATCACGATCTCTGCGAGAAGGATCCCCTGTCTCCAGTGCATTTTTTTCGCATCACGGAAGTGTCCCTGGATGGACTCCGTCACCCAGACCCCGAGTGCAAAGGAGATCAGCGGGAACAGATACCTCAAAATATGTCCCCACTGTCCGCTCATCAGAAACTGACTCATCAGCACCACGTTTCCTGTCTGTGCGTTGGAAAAAACCTGATCTCGTACATTGTACGTATAGGCATCCTGAAGTCCGCCGGAGAGCGCCAGAAATGCTGTATTGATAAATGCTTCCGACATCTGCAGATCATCATGATAGTTTGTCAAGTTCTTCCCTCCAATAACGATTTTATCCTCTCGAAGGCCATTCTCAGGACCTTCTCTGTTCCAGATATGCCTTGCGGCCCATCTCATACAGGTTGTTTCCTTCACTGTCGATAATAACGACCAGCGGCATATCCTCCACATAGAGTCTGCGCAGTGCCTCTGCACCGAGATCCTCATATGCGATCAGCTCTGCCTCTTTGATGCACTTTGCCAGCAGTGCACCCGCACCGCCGATCGCACCAAAGTAAACTCCGCTGTATTTTTTCATAGCCTCCACGACTTCCGGCAGACGCGCACCTTTTCCGATCATGCCTCTCGCGCCGACAGACATCATGGTCGGTGCATAGGCATCCATACGTCCGCTTGTGGTCGGTCCTGCGGATCCGATCACCTTGCCCGGCTTTGCCGGTGTCGGTCCGACATAGTAGATCGTTGCATCCGTCGGATCAAACGGGATCTTTTCTCCTCTTGCGAGTGCCTCACACATTCTCTTATGACCTGCATCGCGGGAGGTATAGATCGTGCCGGTCACCAGCACCTGATCTCCTGCGTGAAGTGTCTTTGCCAGCTCCTCTGTCAGCGGCAGAGTTATCTTTCTTCTCTCCATGATCAGATCACCTCCGTCTTATGGCGTGTCACATGACAGTTGATATTCACGGCACACGGCATTCCGGCAATGTGCGTCGGCATCGTCTCGATATTCAGTCCGATCGCCGTTGTCTTTCCGCCAAAGCCCTGCGGTCCGATGCCCAGCCGGTTGATCTTTTCCAGCATCTCCTTCTCCAGATCTGCATAGAACGGATCCGGATTCTCGGAATCGATCGGTCTCATCAGTGCCTTTTTCGCAAGCAGTGCACATTTATCAAACGTACCGCCGATACCGACGCCGACTACCATCGGCGGGCACGGATTCGGACCTGCTGTCTCTACGACCTCAAGGATGAAATCCTTGATTCCCTGCAGACCTGCGGACGGCTTGAACATACGGATCATACTCATATTTTCGCTGCCGAAGCCCTTCGGACCGACCGTGATCCGGATCTGCTCTCCCGGAACGATCTCTGTGTAGAGCATTGCCGGAGTATTGTCTCCGGTATTGCCGCGGCGCACCGGATCCTTTACCACGGATTTGCGCAGATAACCTTCTGTATATCCTCTGCGCACACCCTCATCCACTGCCTCACGGAGGTCACCGTCTGTGATATGCACATCCTGACCGATCTCCAGGAAGACACAGGCCATACCGGTGTCCTGACAGATCGGCACATTCTCTCTGTCTGCAATCTCAAAATTTTCAATAATGTCATCCAGAACGCCGCAGGCAATCGCACCGTCTTCGCAGGCGCGGCACTGACGGATCGCTCCCTGTACATCCTTCGGCAAATGCTGATTTGCCTCAATACAAAGCCGCTCTACGACTTCTGTAATCTGTGAAGCTTTGATCTCTCGCATCGCGTACACACTCCTTATCCTGTGAAAGATTTTGTCAAGAGTTCTTATCTCTCGTGTCTCGCATACTTCGGAAGAAGCATCGGAGAAACGTCGTTACTCTCTATGTTAGCATCTTTCAGTGCCTCTGCATAGTCCCTGATATGATCCAGGTTCATGGTTCCGAGGGTAACTTCCTTTGCACGGGCAGCTGCTGCCTTACCTGCATCTCTTCCGAATACGATGATATCCAGAAGGGAATTTCCCATCAGACGGTTGCGGCCGTGGATTCCTCCGACTGCCTCTCCTGCCACCAGAAGGTTGGAAATCGTCTTGGTGAATCCGTCTCCGCCGATCTCCAGACCGCCATTCTGATAGTGCAGGGTCGGGTAGATCAGGATCGGAAGCTTTCTCATATCGATTCCATAATTCATGTACATACGGAGCATTGCCGGAATTCTCTTCTCGATCGTGCCCTCACCGCCGATGCGCTCGATCATCGGGGTATCCAGCCAAACGCCGGTACCGAGCGGAGTAGTCACACCCTTGCCTCTCTCTGTACACTCACGGATGATAGAGGCTGCGGATACGTCACGGGTCTCCAGCGGATGCATGAAGGCCTCACCGTCCACATTGACCAGCATTGCACCGAGAGAACGAACCTTCTCTGTTACCAGTGCACCGTAGATCTGAGACGGGAATGCCACACCTGTCGGATGATACTGAATGGTATCCTGATACAGCAGCGGTGCTCCTGCGCGATAGCCCAGAACCAGACCGTCTGCGGTTGCTCCGTAATGGTTGGAAGTTGCAAATCCCTGATAATGCATGCGTCCTGCACCGCCGGTCGCGATGATCACCGTCTTTGCTCTGGCAACCAGGTAATCGCCGGTCTCCATATTTAACAGAACCGCTCCGGCAGCCTGTCCCTTGTCATCCTGGATCAGCTCTACCGCAGAAGTAAACTCCACTACCGGGATCTTGCGGTTGAGTACCTCATCGCGCAGTGTACGCATGATCTCTGCTCCGGAATAATCCTTGCAGGCATGCATTCTCTTTCTGGAAGTACCGCCGCCGTGGGTGGTCACCATTCTGCCGTCCTCGTCCTTATCGAACATTACTCCGAGTGCATTCAGCCATGCGATCGCATCCGGAGCCTCCATAACCAGTTTCTTCAGCAGCTCCGGTCTTGCAGCAAAGTGTCCGCCGCCGAATGCATCCAGATAATGCTGTGCCGGGGAATCATTCTCCTTGTCTGCCGCCTGGATACCGCCCTCTGCCATCATGGTGTTTGCATCACCGATACGCAGCTTGGTAACCATCATAACGTCAGCGCCGGCCTCATGTGCCTCGATCGCTGCGGAAGCACCTGCTCCGCCGCCGCCGATGACCAGCACGTCCACATCATAGTCAATTTTATTTAAATCGATCTCGGTATCCAGCAGACGGCTGTTGGAGTGCAGCAGATGTGCCAGCTCCGCCGGTGCCTTCTCTCCCTTGTTCGGTCCGATCTTGATCTCCTCAAATGCCTCCGCTCTGTAATCCGGATGGAAAGCTCTGAGCAGCTCATCCTTTTCCTGAGCGGTCATACGTCTGGGCTCCATGCCCATACGCGCGTCTCTGGTGGCTTCCACCTTTTTTACGGACTCCATCATTTCCGGTGTAAACATGGTTCTCCCTCCCTATTTCTCAATATCTCTGTGATTGTACAGTTCTTCCATCTCTGTGATGGACTTGCCCATGATCTGCTCGATCAGCTCATCATGAGCACCTGCATGGATCTCCTCCACGCGCTTCTCGAGATGCTCGCTCTTCGGTGCGATGTATTTTCCGGTAAGACGTCTTGCGAGCAGTCCCACCATCGGATGAGAAATTTCAGCAGGGCAGCGAACAGAACAGCAGCCGCAGGATACACAGTCGAAGGATTCCTCTGCACACTTCTCAAACTCACCGCGCTGTGCATATGCGATATACTGCATAACGTTCAGATCCTGTGTACATGCCTTGGTACAGGCATTGCAGCCGATGCAGCTGTAGATCTCCGGATAGAGCTCCATCATGATGCGCTGCTCCGGGCGGATCTCATTGATCTCATAGGTTCTCTTATCTGTCGGGAAGAACGGAATGCTTGCCACATACATGCCTTCCTCTACCTGAGTCTGACAGGCCAGGCAGGTCTTCAGCTCATTTTTTCCCTTGATACGGTACATGGTCGCACAGGCACCGCAGAAGCCGTGACGGCAGCCGCAGCCTCTGGTCAGGGTATAGCCGGCATACTCCATCGCGGTCATTATCGTAAGATCAGCCGGAACGCTGTACTTTTTACCGAAAAAATATACGTTTACCATCTTCTCCATCTTTTTGGGTTCCTCCATCTTCTAATACTCGTCCGGCAGCTGATCTACCTCATCCATCCGGAACACCGGTCCATCCTTGCATACATATTTTGAGCCGATATTGCATCTTCCGCACTTTCCGACGCCGCACTTCATGCGCAGCTCCAGGGTCGTGTAGACCTGCTCTCTGGAAAATCCGAGCTCCTCCAGACCCTGCAGTACAAACTTGATCATGATCGGCGGTCCGCAGACAAGTGCTACCTTATCCGTGGTGAATCCGATCTCCTTCAGATAGGACGGAACGAAGCCGACATGACCGTCCCAGCCCTCCTGCTCTCTGTCGATGGTCAGGTACACATTGACGCCCTCGGTCTTCATCCAGACTTCCTGGATCTCCTTCAGCTGCACCAGATCATCTGCGGAACGGGAACCGTAGAGAATATCCACGGTACCGTAGTCCTCACGGTTGTCCAGCACATAGTTGATCACAGAACGCAGCGGCGCAAGACCGATACCTCCGGCGATGAACAGAAGATTTTTGCCCTTCAGCTCATTTTCCACCGGGAAATGATTTCCGTACGGTCCGCGCACGGTGATCTCATCACCCACCTGCAGGCTGTGCAGATAAGAGGTGAGCTCACCGCATTTCTTGATACTGAACTCCTGAAACTCATGGTTTGTCGGAGAAGAGGTGATGGAAAACATTCCCTCACTGACACCCGGCGCACACAGCATTGCGCACTGTCCGGGCATATGTTCAAACAGCTTTCCGCCTTCCGGTGCATTCACACGGAAGGTCTTTACATCCGGGGTCTCCTCCCGGATATCCGTGATCACTCCGACCTTCGGGATCAGAGTGTCCAGTGTATAATTTTTATGACAGGTACATTCACTCATTCTTATTTGTCCCCCTGTTTTGCAAAGGTCTTGATCACTTTCACGATATTCAATGCTTCCGGGCACTTCTCCACACAGCGGCCGCAGCCTACGCAAGAGTACATGCCGTCATTGTTCACCGGGAAGTACACCAGCTTGTGCATGAATCTCTGACGGAATCTCTGCATCTGGCTGGTACGGTTGTTTCCGTGTGCCATCATGGTAAAGTCAGAATACATGCAGGAATCCCAGCAGCGATAGCGCTGTACTCCATGGCCGGTATCGTAATCCTTGATATCATAGCACTGACAGGTCGGACATACGAAGGTGCAGGTGCCGCAGGCCAGACACGGTTTGTAGAGTGTCTCCCAAAGCGGAGAATCGAATCTTTCCTGTCCTCCGTCCGTTCCCCATCCCTCCAGGGAAAGACCGGTGTACGGAAGTTTCTGCACGATCTGTCGAATGCTCTGCTTCTGCTCTTCCAGTGACTGTTCCTCATTCTCAGCAGTCTCGGTCAACAGCTCGCGCACTGCCTCGGTCAGGGCCTCGCCCTTCTCTGTGTTTGCCTGCCAGAACAGTTCCTCCTCACGGATCCATACAGAGACATCTCCTGCCGGGCTCGCACAGTCGGTTCCGAAGACCTGACAGAAGCAGGACTCCTCCGGCTCATTGCAGGCCAGGGCAACGATGGTTCCGTGGTCACGTCTTGCCGCATAAAAGCTGTCCACCGGCTCTGATAAGAACACCTTGTCCAGCACTTCGACGCCCTTCACATCACAGGCTTTCATGCCGAATACCGTAAACGGTTTTTCTTTCAGACTTTCCGGAAGGACTGAGAGCTTCTTTCCCTCTCTTACGCAGGTGTAAAGATTCTCACTCTGCGGGAAAAATGCATCTTTTCCGGATTTTACAGTCTTTAAAGTATCCAGATCCACCGTCTCGTCCTCGGTCCACAGACGGAAATTTGTCTGTCCTGCGGTACGGATCGGTGCGATCAGATCCTGGGTCTCGGAGATCTTCCGGAATAATGCATTCAGGTTTGCTTTTTCGATCTTATACATACATTATCCCCTTTCTGCCGTCTGACCCGGCTCAATATCGTCAAAGGTGTAGCTGACCAGCGGACCTCTCATATCTGCCTCGCTTCCGGCCTGGTACTCACCGTAGAAGGTATCGATATCCTTGATAAATTTGCGGTTGAACAGGTGAAGCGGAATGCCCTGCGGGCAGACTCTGCTGCACTCACCGCAGTCCGTACATCTTCCGGCAACATGGAAGGCACGGATGATGTGGAACATTCTCTCCTCGAAGGAATCCACATTTGCCTTCTGGGCACTGTCGAATTTCGTGCTGTCAAACACACATTTGCGGCAGCTGCAGGCCGGACAGGCATTGCGGCAGGCATTGCAGCGGATACATTTGCTCAGTTCCTTCTGGAAGTAGGCAAATTTTTCCTCCGGGCTCATCGCCTCGATCTTTTCCACTTCGGTAAAACGCTCTGCGTCTTTGGTCTCCTTAGACTCTCCGATCAGCTCGTCATAGATTCTGTGCTCTTTTCCCTTGCAGACATGGCAGCGCTCCAGCATTGCCGCACTGTAGGAGCAGTTCTTCTCTCCGTAGATCGTCTGGAAGGTCAGGTGCTCTGCATCGCCGTCGGCTTCCGCACCCTGTACCTGCTCCACGCCCTTGATGCCAAGTGCGCGTACCTTTTCCATATCCAGCTTGCCCTTGCAGCCGACACCGAGGATGTACGCTTTTTCACGGTCCACACGGTGCTCTGTGATCAGCTGGTTGAAGCTGTAGGTATCGCACGGCTTCAGACAGACGAGGGTCTTTCCCTCAAGCTTTGATGCCTCGATCATCATCTTGCTCAGGTTTGCACCGCAGAATCCGTTGTATACAAACTCATCCAGGCTTTCCACTGTCTCAAAATAGGCTGCTTCCGGATTGTACGGCAGGTCTCCTGCCTTCCAGCCCAGGACACGGTCTACCGTGCCGTCCGCCAGAAGTTCCTTTACTCGGTCTCTCAGCTCTTGCATCTCAAATCCTCCAATCTGACATTTTTGCCCAGGGAATAGATCTTCTCGACAAATTCATTCATGGTCTTAGAGAACTTTACACCCTCTGCGGCGGACACCCACTCTACACGGGTACGTCCATGCTCCACGCCGATGAAATCCAGCATGGAGAACAGCAGTGTCATTCTTCTTCTTGCATAATAATTTCCTGAGGTGTAATGGCAGTCTCCCGGATGGCATCCGCAGAGGATCACACCGTCCGCACCTTTCTCAAAAGCTCTCAGGATAAACATCGGGTTGACTCTGCAGGAGCAGGGAACACGGATGATCTTTACGTCCGCCGGATACGTCAGTCTGCTGCTTCCGGCAAGGTCTGCGCCTGCATAGCTGCACCAGTTGCAGCAGAAGGCTACGATCTTTGGCTTGAATTCTTCATTTGCTTCTATCGACATATCGCATCTACCTCCGAGATAATCTGTCTGTTGGAGAATCCCTGTAAGTCCATGGCACCGGACGGACAGGTGACTGTGCAGGCTCCGCAGCCCTGACAGAGTGCATTGTTTACCACTGCCACTCTTCGTGTCTCGCGGATACCGTGGTCATTTACAAGTTTTTCCTCATAGGAGATCGCTCCGTACGGGCAGACATTTGCGCACTGTGAACATCCGTTGCAGAGGAGTTCATCAGACTGTGCCGTACACGGATTCGTCAGCAGCTTGTCCTTTGCCAGCAGGCCGATTGCCTTTACTGCTGCTGCTCCTGCCTGTGCTACAGTCTCCGGGATATCCTTCGGTCCCTGGCAGACACCGGAGAGGAAAATTCCTGCAGTCGGAGACTCTACCGGACGCAGCTTTGCGTGTGCCTCAGTCAGGAAATTGTTGGTATCAATACTTGCGGTCAGCATCGTTGCGATGCGGCGCACATCCGGATTCGGCTCGATCGCTGCTGCGAGCACGACCAGATCTGCCTCCATTTTGATCTGTCGGTTGTCCAGAAGATCCGATGCCTGTACCAGCAGGGATCCATCCGGCTGCGGAAGTACCTTTCCGACCTGACCTTTGACATAATTTACTCCGTAATCCTCCACAGCTCTGCGGTAGAACTCGTCAAAGTTCTTTCCCGGAGTACGTACATCTATATAAAATACGGTCACATTCGTGTCCGGATACTTGTCACGGATCAGCATTGCATGCTTTGCGGTGTACATGCAGCAGATCTTTGAGCAGTAGCTCTTTCCGCGCTCATCTGCGCATCGGCTGCCGACACACTGTACGAATACGATGTTCTTCGGAGCTCTTCCGTCGGAAAGTCTCTCCAGATGTCCGCCGGTCGGTCCTGCGGCATTCATCAGTCGCTCCAGCTCAAGGGAGGTGATGACATCCTTGCTCTGGCTGTAGGCATACTCGTCATACTTATCCAGCTTGATCATGTCAAAGCCGGTTGCCACAACGATCGCACCGTACTTCTGTGTTACGATCTCATCCTGCTGCTCGTAATCGATCGCGCCTGCCTGACATACCTTCGAACATGCTCCGCACTTTCCGGTCTTAAATTTAATACACTGTTCACGGTCAATGACCGGAACGTTCGGGATCGCCTGTGCAAACGGAATGTAGATCGCGCTGCGGTTTCCGAGACCACGGTTAAACTCACTCGGATTTTTCTTTGACGGACATTTTTCGGAGCAGACACCGCATCCGGTACACTTGTCCATATCCACGCTGCGCGCTTTTTTGCGGATATCCACCGTGAAATCTCCGACGAAGCCGGACACTTTTTCCACCTCACTGAAGGTGTAAATGTGGATCTTCTCATGTGCTGCAGCCTCCACCATCTTCGGTGTCAGGATACATGCGGAACAGTCCAGGGTCGGGAAGGTCTTGTCCAGCTGGGACATTCTTCCTCCGATACTCGGGGTCTTCTCTACGATATCGACCTCATATCCGGCATCTGCGATATCCAGCGCGGACTGGATGCCGGCAATACCTCCGCCGATGACCAGGGCACGCTTGGTCACACGGCTCTCACCTGCCTTCAGCGGGGCATTTAAATTTACTTTCGCGATCGCTGCTCTCGCAAGGATCACTGCCTTCTCGGTTGCCTCCTGCATATCCTTGTGGATCCAGGAGCAGTGCTCACGGATATTTGCGATCTCGACCATGTACGGGTTCAGACCCGCCTTCTCCGCTGCCTTGCGGAAGGTCGCCTCATGCATACGCGGGGAACAGGAACAGACGACCACGCCGGTCAGGCCTTTTTCCTGAATCGCTGCGATGATCTTTGACTGACCTGCCTCGGAGCACATGTACTGGTAATCCTCTGCATGGACTACTCCCGGCTCCTTCGCTGCCATTTCCACTACTTTTTTTACATCTACGGTACCTGCAATGTTGGTTCCGCAGTGACAAACAAATACTCCAATCTTCTGCACCTGTCTCACCTCCTGTATCTTCTGAATGCACTGACGAGCAGCTGCTGCGGGGTCTCCTCATCCAGCAGCTCCGGTACCTCATCTGCCTTCAGATATGCTGCGCCTCTCTGACGGATCACCAGCTGTCTCGCAGCATCGATGATAACACCGGGCTTTACGTCTCTCGGACAGCGCTCCACACAGGCAAAACAGGAGAGACATTTCCACAGAGATTTTGACTCTGCCAGTGCCTCGATCTCTTCTCTCTGCACATAGGATACAAACTGATGCGGCTTGATGTCCATCTCATCAAACGCCGGACAGACTGCAGAACACTTTCCGCACTTCATACATTTCAAAGGATTGGTGCCGCTGATTTCCCGGATCTTTTCGGCCTGTCTTCTGGAATTCGTCATTCTTCAGCTCCCTCCTCTTTCACTCCGAGTGCCTCTGCAAGGATCTCTGTGAAGTACACCACCGGCAGATCCTGCTTTCCGTTCTTTTTCAGGTTGTACATGCAGAGCGGACAGGCGGTGATCATCAGATCAGCACCGAAGCCTGCTGCACTTCCCGCGATATTTTCACACATTCCTGCCGCCATTTCCTTTTCCTTCAGGGAAATGTATCCTCCGCAGCACTCATTGCGGTACGGATAGATCACCGGCTCTGCACCGAGTGCGCGGATCAGATCCTCCATGATGCGCGGATTCTCAGGATCATCAAACTGCATCACCTTTCCCGGGCGAAGGAGCAGACAGCCGTAGTATGCTGCGATCTTCTTTCCGGTCAGCGGCTTCTTTACCTGCTTTCTGATCTCATCAAAGCCGACACGGTCTCTGAGTACTTCGAGGAAATGCAGCACCTTTGTCTCACCGGTATATGCTTCCTCAAGCTTCAGATAGTTGTTTGCGCGGGTGCAGATGTCTCCGCCCTGCTGCATATCATCGTTGACTCTCTTCAGCACATGATGACAGGCAGAACAGACAGTCACCAGATCCTGCTCCTTTTCCTTTGCGTCATTCAGTGCACGGACAGAGGACAGCTTTGTGGCGATCTCATCCTGTCCCTGCGGGTAGACACCGCCGCAGCACTGCCAGTTTTCGATCTCCTCAAGCTCAAAGCCGAGTGCCTCGGCAGAACGGCGGGCATATGCGTCCAGGTCCTTTGCCTTGTTTTTCAGGGTACACCCTGGATAATAACTGTATTTCATCCCTTTTATTATCCTCTCTTTTTATTTCATCAGGTTATAATTCGATTTCAGCGATCACTGCTTTAAGCGCATCTGCACTCTTCTTTAACTGTGCGATCTCGGTCTTGCTCATTCGCATCGGGATCTTTCCCTGGATACCGTTCGGTCCGACCAGTGTCAGGGTACTTAAGCACACATCCTCGATGCCGTACTCTCCGTGCATCATGGAGGAGACAGTAACTACGGTATCTGATGCTGCCACAAGCAGCTCCACCAGTCTGCAGACGGTCACGGATACTGCATAGAAGGTTGCTCCCTTTTTCGCAATGATCTTTCCGCCGGATTTGTGTACATACTCTACCATCGCATCCTTGTCCAGCGGCTCCAGCTCTCTGCCCTGTGATTTTGCGATCTCTGCGTACTCCTCAAGGCTGACTCCTGAGATGTAGGCTCCGGTCCACGGAATAAATGCGGTATCGCCGTGCTCTCCGAATACATATGCATGAATGTTATTCTGTGCCACTCCGAAATGCTGGGACAGTCCGCAGCGAAGTCTTGCGGTATCCAGCATGGTTCCGGAACCGATGATCTGATTCTCCGGAATTCCGGAGATCTTTGTAAATACATAGGTCATCACATCCACCGGATTGCTGACAATGATGTATTTTGCGTTCGGTGCTTCTTTCACGATACGCGGTGTAATATCCTTCAGGATATTTACATTGGTCTGAGCAAGCTCGATACGGGTCTGCCCCGGCTTGCGGGCGATGCCTGAGGTGATGATGACGATGTCCGAATCCTTCGCATCCTCATAATCTCCGGAAATCATCGAAATCGGGCTGCGGAAGCTTGTTCCCTGGATAATATCCAGCACCTCTCCCTCTGCTTTGTCTTTATTGATATCGATCAGTACGATCTCAGATGCAAGATCACTGCTTGATAAGGTATAGGCAATCGTTGCTCCTACGCTTCCTGCTCCGATAATAGTAATTTTGCTGCTCATAGCCACTCCTTTCCGGTGTTCCGGTCATTTTTTTCTGAATGCCGGCAGATACCTCTGCCGGCATTCACGATCGTTATATAATTAACGTTAATACAATAACATGCTGTTAAGCTTTTAACAACCCCTGTTTCCATAGATTGATAATTTTTAGTCAATCACCCTATCTTTTACTTCCTTTCCGGAAGTCTTTTGTGCATACCGCAGATAGAAAAAAGAGCAGCCGCTCCTATCACACTGATGATCAGTGATAAGAACGGCAGCTCCTGTGTCGTTTCGTATTCTGTTTTCAGCAAGTTCGTCTTATGCATGCTTCTCCGCAAACCACTGTGCCACATCTGCTGAGATCTTCTGGATCACCTGGTCTGCCTCATCATTGCGGCCGTCCAGATTGGAGGAAGCGATCGCAAGTACGTAGTCACCGTAAGGGCTGTAGACCAGCGCCATGTCATTCTCGATGTATCCGAGACCATTGTCCCCATACACCTCTCCGGTCTTATTTCCGGAAGTATAGTCTGCCGGAAGTCCTGCCGGTATCTTCCATGTCCTCTCCTGTCTGTTCAGATACTCCTGCATCATCTCACTGGCCATTTCATTTACCAGTCTTCTGTGATAGATATCTGACAGGATCGCACGGCAGTCTCCTGCACTGATATAATTATCATCTGCCGGATCGACTGCGAGGAATCTGCGTCCGAGATGAACCTCGTCAAATCCATGGTCCGCACAGAACTGATTTACGACCTCCGCACCTTTCTCAAAATCTTCCTGTCCGAGCAGCTCCACAAGTCTGTTGGCGCACTCATTGTCACTGACCGTGATCATAGATTCCACCAGACTGCGAAGAGTACTGCTGTCACCGCTGTAAGGGATGGCCATCTCGTCAGAGGTCGGATAGAGCAGGCGCTCATACACTGCTCCCATAATAAATACCTTGATCACACTCGCAGACTGCTGCTGCACTGCCGCATTGTAGTTGTAGACCTCACCGGTCGTCAGATCTTCGATGCTGACTGCCCAGTTTTCTCCAAGCTCCGCACGCCCTGCAAGATAAGAATCCACAAGTTCCGTGATCGGCGTCACCATGGTATCCTCTTTCCCTGCACGCTCGCTCTCGACAGTCTCCTCGGTATCTGCCTCCGCGCTTTCACTTCCTGCAGCCTCGTATTCTGCAGCCTCGACATTTTCTTCCGCCTCTGCACCCGCTTCTGTTTCCTGTACTGCTGTCGTCTCATACTCAGCCGCTTCCACGTTTTCCTCTGCAGCGGTACCGACACTCATTCCCATGCAGAGTGCAGCTGACAAAAGCAGCAGCGCTGATATTTTCTGATATCTCTGTCTCATCTTCCCTGTTCCTCCCCTGTTTCTGATCATTTTCCTGTTCCACACAGGCTCCTGACTGATATTTTACCGCTTAATATTCGTAAGCACAATAGGCAAAGAAAACAGCCTCAGATAATGACAACTGCGGGGTAGAAATGATATAATAATCAGACAAACTTTATCATCAGGAGGTTTTTATGGCAGAACTTGACAACAACCCGAAAAAGCTCGGCTTCGGCTTGATGCGCCTCCCAAAACTGGAGGATTCAACGATCGATATCGAGCAGACCAAACAGATGGTAGATCTCTTTATGGAAGCAGGATTTACCTATTTTGACACCGCCTGGGCATACTCCGGAAGTGAGGATGCGATCCGTCAGGCACTCGTAGAGCGTTATCCGCGCGAGTCCTTCACCCTGGCTACCAAAAATGCGGCCTGGATCAACTGTAAAACAAAAGAGGATGCGATCGCGCAGTTCGAAACTTCTCTGAAGCAGACCGGTGCAGGTTATTTTGATTTCTATCTGCTGCACAATCTCGGTCAGGGACGTACTCATTTCTTCGATGATTTCGGTCTCTGGGATTATTTCCTTGAGAAGAAGAAGGAAGGTCTGATCAAACATCTCGGCTTCTCCTTCCATTCCACTCCGGAGGAACTTGAAGACATCCTCACTGCTCATCCGCAGATGGAATTTGTACAGCTGCAGATCAACTATGCTGACTGGACCAGCTCCGCGATTCAGTCCAAGGGCGTCTATGAAGTGGCAAGAAAGCATGGCAAGCCGGTCATCATCATGGAGCCGGTAAAGGGCGGTCTGCTCGCAGATCCTCCTCAGTCCGTAAAGGATCTTCTGAAAGCTGCTGATCCTGATGCTTCCTATGCAAGCTGGGCAGTCAAATTCGCAGCAGATCTTGACGGTGTTCTCACAGTGCTCTCCGGCATGAGCAATGTCGAGCAGATGAAGGACAATCTTTCCTACATGAAGGATTTCACACACCTCAATGACGAGGAGCGCAAAGTTCTCACTGTGGTGCGCGATACACTTGCAAAAATTCCGATGATCCCCTGTACTTCCTGCAACTACTGTGCAAAAGTCTGTCCGAAGAATATCGGTATCTCAGGTTCTTTCACTGCAATGAACAACCTGCTGCTCTTCGACGACCTTGCCAAGGCAAAGTATCAGGAAAAATACCGCGTCGATGACCGTGGTTTCTTAAGAGCCGGTGAATGCATAAAGTGCGGCAAGTGCGAAGAAGTCTGCCCGCAGCACATCCAGATCCGTGATACCCTGGTAAAGGTTCATGAGGCGCTGAAATAAGCATATATCTGCCTGTTTTTACGGAATAACGTTCAGAAATTTCTTCATTTTTCCGTAAACCGATATTCAAGCCACGCAACAATAGAATGCACGCTCCGCGAACATTCTATTGTCATGAAAAAAGCCTGCACAGCTCTATCCAAGATAGATTCTGTGCAGGCTTTCTGCTTTTCCTTATTTATCCCTCTAACAGATTTGTCATTCCACTCATGCCGATCAGCAGTGTGGAGGTATTGTGCAGTAGTGCTGAGGTCGTCGGCTGGATGATGCCCATGACACCGAGCACGATCAGCAGCGAGTTGAAGCCGACGATCGATCTGTAGTTCTTTCTGATCCTGCGCATCAGGCATTCACTCAGATGTCTGAGGATCACCAGCTGGTAAAGATCATCCTTTCCGACAGTGATATCTGCGATCTCTCTGGCGAGCTCCGCACCGTCACTGATCGCAATGCCGACATCTGCTGCAGACAGTGCCGGTGAATCATTGATGCCGTCTCCGATCATGATCACCTTGCGGCCGAGTGCCTTTTCTTTTTCCACAAACTCAGCCTTATCCTCCGGCAGAACTTCTGAATAATACTCATCTACACCGACGCGGGCTGCGATGCTTCTCGCAGTGCGGTCGCTGTCGCCGGTCATCATCACGACCTTCAATCCCATCTTCTTCAGAGTACCGACTACGCCCTCCGCCTCTTCTCTGAGCGGATCCTCAATACAGATCACAGCAGCCAGTTTGCCGTCCACTGCCAGATACAGATGAGAATATTCCTCAGGAAGCGTATCATACAGCTCCTGCTTTCCTTCCGGAATCAGAGCCTTTTCATCCTCAAATACAAAGTGCGCACTTCCGATGATCGCTCTGCTCTCACCGATCGTCGTGGCAATACCGTGGGCAACGATATATTCTACCTTACTGTGCATCTCATCATGCACAAGATCTTTTGCCTTTGCAGCCTGTACGACTGCTCTTGCGATCGAATGCGGGAAATGCTCCTCCAGGCAGGCAGCGATACGCAGCAGCTCATCTGCGCTCTGCTCATTGAACGGAACTACCTTTGCAACCGTCGGCTGTGCCTTGGTCAGAGTACCGGTCTTGTCAAATACGATCGTATCTGCCTCAGCGGCAGCCTCCAGGAACTTACCGCCCTTTACGGTCAGATGATGGAGATTTGCCTCTCTGATCGCAGAAAGTACGGATACCGGCATCGCCAGCTTCAGCGCACAGGAATAGTCTACCATCAGCACGGACAGTGCCTTGGTCACATTTCTTGTCAGCAGATAGGTCAGCACGGTTCCTCCGAGACAGTACGGTACCAGACGGTCTGCCAGATGCTCTGCCTGACTCTCGAGTCCGGATTTCAGTTTTTCCGTCTCCTCGATCATCGTCACGATCTTCTCATAACGACTTCCGCCGCCGGCGCTCTTGACGCGGATCGTCAGCTCGCCTTCCTCCAGAGTCGTACCTGCATAAACGGCACTCTCCTCCACCTTGCGGACAGCCACGGATTCTCCTGTGAGAGATGCCTGATTTACCATAGCCTCTCCCTCGACCACTATGCCGTCGAACGGGATCACCGTACCCATATGTACAACGATCGTGTCGCCCTGCTGTACCTTATTCACCGGAAGAAGCACATCGCCCTGCTCGGTCTTTACCCAGACATTGCTGACATTCAGCGCCATCGTACCTGCGAGATCCGCCACAGACTTCTTGTGGGTCCAGTCTTCCAGCAGTTCACCGATACCGAGCATAAACATCACCGAACCGGCCGTATCTATATCGCCGCGCAGCATCGAAACAGTGATCGCGGTAGCATCCAGCACCGGCACCTCGATCTTGCGGGCAGCCAGACACTTCAGTCCCTTCCATACAAAGCCGACGGTCTTGTAAGCTGTGTAGGCCAGACGGATCGGATACGGCAGGAACCATTTGCGCGCATAATGATATACGATGTGCTCTACTACCTTCTCCTGATATTCACTGTTCAGTGCACGGCTGGAATTCTCAACGACCTCCGCCGGGACCTGAATACGGTCATAACCGAATTCGCGCAGAACACGGATGACCTCATCCCTGCATCCGTAAAACTTTACCGTCGCATCGCAGGTTCTCTCATTTACCTTTGCAAAGGTGATGAACTCCTGAGACTGCAGATAGTACAGCAGTGCATCTGCCTGCGCAAAGCTCATGCGGCTCTGCATCAGGTGCACTCTGATACGACCGGTATTTTCATGTAATATCTTAAATTTCATCAGGTATCCTCTCTATAACATAAGAGGAGCCGGAGCAGTCTTTTGACTGTACACCGGGCTCCCTTCAGATCATCTCTTATGCTTATTCTGCAGCAGTCTCTTCTACAGCTTCCTCTGCGGCTTCTTTTGCATCTTCAAATTCTGCAGCCTCAGCCTTTGCAGCGCGCTCCTCATTGATCTGCTTTGCGTCCTCATAGATATCCTCTGCGTTTTCCTGAACAGTGTTTACAGTCTTCATCACACAGGATTTTCCTCTGAGTACGGCTGCTGTACACTGTGTATAAAATTTCTTAGCATCATCGCTTGCTAAAATCTTGATGCCTGCTGTTCCAAATAATGTACCGCCTGCAAAAAGTCCGATCTTCTTCCAATCAATAGTCATAGTATGTTCCTCCTGTGTCGTCAGTCTTTTTAATGTCAATATCTTAACATTCAAAGTAATTGTTAGTCAAACGTAAATTTTGTCCTCCCTCACTAAGCTTTTTTTCACTTATCTACCATGATACAATGTCTGCTAGCAGCAGTAAGAAGCCATCTGCCGAAGGGCAGATGGCAGTTATAAACACTATCTTAAATTTCATTTTCCGACCGAGATGCAGCATCCCGTACTCCTACGACACTCCGGTTACAGAGGAAAACTACTGTATCCTGCCTTTAAAATACTGACCGCACACAGCATCAGAGAGACTGCCATGGCAATATTCCAGGCCTTCTGATGTTTCTCGTAGGTGCTTTTGAGCAGACTCCCCGCAAACAGCCACGCAAGGTTTGCGATCGGCCCTGTGAACGGCAGGATCACCGCTGTCAACAGCAGGGCTTTCAGGGAGCTGTCATACGGCAGCACATAGATCCCGAGCGCGCTCAGGCAGAAGATCATGATTTTCACATTCGTGATCTGAACGATAAAGCCGTCCTTAAAGGAGCATTCCGATCTGGTCTCTCCCTCCTCTATTTTCATGGTCAGCATATGAAATGCAAGCCACATGATATAGACAAAACCGACGGCAGAAAAGAGCCATAGAAATTTATCGAAGGCTGCGCCGACAAAATAGGTGATAAACGCAGATGCAAATGCAACGACGGCATAGCCGGTAAACAGCCCTCTCCACTGTCTGAGGGCTGCTTTTTTTCCGTATCGGATCGCTGCTGAAAAGGAGCAGAGATTCGCCGGTCCCGGCGTAATTCCTGAAATAATACTGTAAAATATGAATGATGGAATCAGAGCAAGCGGCATAATGTAAATCGTCCTCCTGATATTTTCTGTCCTCGACGGAATGCGTCGAATTGCTTTCCTATTATACAGAATCGCTCTCCGACATCCAAGAGAAAACTTCAAACTTCAGGATATACGAATTTCTTTGACCTGGCTATAAAGCCTACAGCATCATTCTGTAGATTGCCTCCACATCACTCTTCTCCAGAGTCGTAAAGCCGTGCAGCTTTCCGTCAGAGGCTGCGCTTCCGTTGCAGCAGACATCTGCCAGCTTCGGAATATCTTCCTCCTTAGCACCGAGCTCTGCAAAATTCTTCGGCATACCGATGGAGATCAGGAAGCTGCGCAGTGCTTCGATTCCTTCTTTCGCAGTCTTCTCCGGATGCTCCTCGTCCATCTGACATCCCCAGACTTTCACAGCCACTCTGGCAAAACGTGCAACATCCTGCTTCATTGTGTAGCTGAACACTGCCGGCATGGTCACTGCAAGTCCTGCACCGTGTGCACAGTCATATAAAGCTGATAATTCATGCTCGATATTATGGCTGGTCCAGTCCTGAGTTCTGCCTACGCCGCAGCAGTTGTTATGACCGACCATGCCTGCCCACATGATGTTGGCTCTTGCATCATAATCTTCCAGATCTGCCATGACCTTCTTACCCTCATGGATCATAGCCTGCATCAGGCCTTCGATCATGCAGTCGGTCGTCTCCACATTCTTCGTGTTGGTGAGATAGCGCTCATACAGATGTGCAATGATATCTGTCACACCGCAGGCGGTCTGATATGCAGACAGCGTCTTTGTCAGTGCCGGGTTCAGGATCGAGAATTTCGGTCTGTACGCCTCTCCGGTCGCACCGCGCTTGATCATGCCTTCTTCCTTGGTGATCACGGAATCCGGGGAACCCTCGGAGCCTGCTGCCGCAATGGTCAGGATCGTTCCGACCGGCAGTGCCTCTGTCACCAGTTTTCCCTCATAGAAATCCCAGAAATCTCCGTCATAGACGGTACCTGCTGCGATCGCCTTTGAGGAATCGATCGTGCTTCCGCCGCCTACTGCAAGAATGAAATCTACCTTCTCTCTGCGGCAGAGCTCGATACCTTCATATACCAGTCCGCTTCTCGGATTCGGCTTTACGCCGCCCAGCTCGATCCAGGAAAGACCTGCTGCCTCCAGAGATCCCTTTACACGGTCCAGCAGGCCTGATCTCACAACACTGCCCCCGCCGTAGTGGATCAGAACTCTGCTTCCGCCAAATCTTTTTACCAGTTCCCCTGCCTGTAATTCAGCACCCTCACCGAACGCAAAATAAGTAGGTGCATAAAAGCTGAAATTCTCCATGTTGAAATCCTCCTGTTTGTTTTGCTTTTCCAGTCAAAGATTGACCGTTCAGTTATGTGTGCCTCTATACTACCACAGGTGACTATCTTTTGTAAAACGTTTTTCTACTTCTTTTCTGATGATCTTTTCGGATCGGATCCAGGAGCTCCGGAGCACTTAAAGACATGTCTGCTTCCGCTCTGGAGCTGGCGCATCTCATCGCACTGACCGCATCACTGAGCACCTTGTAATTCAGCTTTGTTCCTGTGCTGTCACACTCATAATTCACTGCGCGGTCAGATCGGATGCCGAATCTTGCAGCCTCCGAGATCGCATCGATATTCGCTCCGAGGAACAGAAATTCCCATCCGTAACGCTCCTGCTGCCGCTCTGTCATCCGCTTCACCTCATCATAGGTGTAGTGTCTGCTGGCATTCTCCATTCCGTCGGTGGTAATGATAAACAGCGTCTTCTCCGGACGGTCCTCCTCCCTCGCATACTTGTGAACATTTCCGATATGATGGATCGCTCCTCCCAACGCATCCAGCAGAGCCGTGCAGCCTCTGACATAGTACTGGCTGTCATTCATCGGCTCCACCTTTGAGATATCCACGCGGTCATGGAGCACCTCCACCTTATCATCAAACAGCACTGTCGAAATATAGACCTCACCCTCGCCCTTTCGCTGTCTCTCCAGCATGGAATTGAACCCTCCGATCGTGTCCGCCTCCAGCCCGCTCATGGAACCGCTTCTGTCCAGAATAAATACTACCTCTGTCAAATTCTTTTTCATTGTCCGTTACCTCTCTTTCCAAACCGGTGTATCTGTTTTGTTCTCTGTCTGAGGTAACTTTAGCATAAACTATAAAAAGGAAGGTCGCCCTGCGAGCGACCTTCCATCGTACTTCGACTACTCGATAAAACACGGAAGACCATGCTCTTCCAGAGTAATATCGATCTCTATCATGTCATAGATCTGTTTTTCAATAAAGTAGGAAAAAATAATATCCCGCCGGTCACACGGTGACAGCGCATATCCTGCCCGCGCCAGCAGATCCCTGGTCTCATCCAGATTCAGTTTTGCACCGATGCACAGCCGCATCGCGGTCGCCTTATCCGGATGATATGTCTCATTCAGCTTGATCTTGGAGAACAGCTGCTTTGTGATGATGGCTCTCTTATAGACCTCAGCATTCGTCAGATGTTTCTGCTCGATCAGATACAGCAGATACTGCTGAAAGGTATCCGACATATGCCGCATCCTCTTCTGCAGTGCAGACTCTTTTTCCGTGATAAAGTCCTCATAGGACTGCTCCTGCAGCTCAGGTTTTCCTGCAAGCGTTCTGCTGATATCCAGTGTTCTCCTGGATCTCCGCTCCGAACTCTCGTTTTGAAATCCCTCATCCCCCAGATCAAAATCATCCGACAGGTCAAGATTTTCAACCCGCGCCTCTTCAAACTTCTCCGGTCCGTACTCTGCCCTCTCATGCGTCATGACATAGTGACTGTCAATGTAGGATTCCAGATCCGGATAAAGCTTTGTTCCGAGCGTGGTCGCCTCCGCGTCAAATACCACCAGATAGACCAGCATCTCATACTTCATCAGAAAGGCATTGATCTCATCCACTGCGACCCGCATGCCCTCTTCTTTTGGATAGCCGTAGCCACCCGTGGAGATCAGCGGAAACGCAATGCTGCGGCAGTGCTTCTCTCTTGCAAGCATCAGGCTTTTCCGATAGCAGGATCTCAGCAGTTTCTCCTCACCGGAGTTTCCGTCGATGTAGAACGGACTCACTGCATGAATAATATATTTTGCCGGCAGCCGAAATCCCGGCGTCACCGCCGCATCTCCCTGCTGCATTCTGCCGATCTTGGCTCTCGCATTCAAAAGCTCACGCTCTCCCGCCGTGCGGTAAACAGCTGTGTCCAGTCCGCTGCCGTATCCCACAGATTCATTGGCGGTATTTACAACGGCATCCACCTGCATTCTGGTGATGTCATTTCTCACGATCTTAAAAGGCATTTATTTTTCCTCCGGATCACCCTACTTTTCACGTTTTGTCTGATATAGATCTGCAAGGATCTCCACACATTTTTCGATACCGATCACACCGCTGTCCAGGGTGATCTGATAATTGCGGACATCTCCCCACTTCACATCTGTATAAAACTGATAATAGGCCTTACGCCGCCTGTCCTTGTCCTGAAGACGTTTTTTCGGAGATTCTTCCCGCTCACCGTAGACCTTGACGATCCGCTCTGCACGCTTCTCAAGGGATGCATGGATAAACACCGTCAGACAGTCCGCCGTTTCCCGCAGAATATAATCCGCACAACGTCCGACGATCACGCAGTCTCCCTGCTCTGCCAGCTGCTGTATTACCGATTTCTGGAGATTCCAGACAGCATCATTGATCGAACGTCCGTATAAATCACGTCCTGTCAGCGCATTTCCAAGCCAGCTTCCGGATGGTGCATATTCTCCGGATTCCCTGATAAATTCTTTTGTAAGACCGCTCTCCTCTGCGATCTGATTGATGATCTCTTCATCGTAGCATGGAATCCCCAGCTTTTGTGCCAGCTGCTTTCCAATGGTACGACCGCCGCTGCCGAATTCACGGCTGATAGTTATGATCTGATGTTTCATTTGCTTCTCCTTTGCATTTTTTGATCTAATTCACGATAAGTTCCTGTAATTACGATCACTGCCACGAAAAAAGTCAGAATATCCGCTGCCGGAAATGAATACAGAATACCATTCAATCCGAAAATGATCGGCAGAAGGATCGGCAGTGCCACGCCGAGGACGATCTCTCGGGTCATTGTAATGACCGTGGATGCCAGTGCTTTCCCCATTCCCTGCAGATAGATAAAGGTTCCTTTATTTAAAGTCGCGATCGGAAGCATACACAGATAAATACGGAAACTGCGAACAGCGAATTCCGTATAATATGCGCTCTCATTTGCGGCACCGAAAATATTGATCAGCTGCTGCGGAAACAGTTCCACGATCAGCAGTGCTGCAAATCCGACGGCCAGTTCTCCTGCGATCAGATAACTGAACAGCTGCTTTGCGCGATCATATCGTCCGGCACCCATATTATATCCTACCACAGGAATGCAGCCCGCCGCCATACCAATAGCGACAGAAATCGCGATCTGGAAAAATTTCATAACGATTCCGAGCACCGCCAGAGGAATCTGCGCATATTCCGGCTGCCCGAAAACGGCATCCATGGCGCCGTATCTGGTACACATATTCTGAACAGCCGCCATGGAAATGACCAGTGATATCTGTGCCAGCAGGCTGGTCAGTCCAAGTGACAGAAACTGCTTCATCAGCCCTCCCCAGAGACCGAAACTCTTTCTGCCCAGTCTGATCGTCTTCATATGACAAAGATACCAGACAGACAGTCCTGCTGTCAAAATCTGACCGATAACGGTTGCCAGCGCTGCACCTGCCATGCCGAGTTTTGGACAACCAAGAAGACCATAGATCATGATCGGATCGATGATGATATTTGCCAGAGCTCCTGCCACCGTGGCCAGCATCGCAAATCCCGGATTCCCGTCTGACCGGATCACCGGATTCATCGCCTGGCCGAACATATAAAACGGGATGCCGAGCGAGATGATAAAGAAATACTCTCCGGCGAAGGAAAAGGTCTCCGGATTGACTCTTCCTCCGAATGCCGTCAGAATCTGGTCGGAAAAGATCAGGTAGACTGCCGCCAGTATCAGACTGCTGATCACGCAGAGCAGAATCGCATTTCCAACACTTTTATGTGCTTTTTCCGAATCCTTCTGCCCCAGGCTGATACTGACGAAGGCACAGCATCCGTCCCCGATCATCACTGCGATGCCCAATGCCAGCACTGTCATCGGAAATACAACGGTATTGGCTGCATTTCCGTAGGATCCCAGATAATCTGCATTGGCAATAAAAATCTGATCCACAATGTTATAGAGTGCCCCCACGATCAGTGAGATAATACAGGGTACGGCATATTTTTTCATGAGTTTCCCTATCTTCTCTGTCTCCAGAAAAGAGTTTGCATGTGCTGGTTCCATTTTTCTTATCCTCCTTCTCATAAGCAAAACAATAGAATGCACGCTCCGCGAATGCCTGTGCAATAAAAAAATGAGCAGCTGAACAATCGGTTTTACGCCGTTTCAGCTACTCATTGTGTCTATATTATAGATCAGAAATTTTAAATTTTCAAATGCAAATTCCAGTCAGATCTATCCCAGCACGTACGGTTTCAAGGCCTCACAGATGTCCTTCACCGTCGACTCCTCAAACGGATCGGAGAGGTGACCAAGCTTCAGCAGATCCTTGTATCCCTCACTTCCGCCTGCGCGGCAGAGTCCCAGATACTCCTGCCATGCCGTTTTGCGGTCTTTCTCTGCCTTCAGGAAATATTCGAAGGCTCCGACGGATGCCAGTGAATAATCGATATAATAGAACGGGCACATAAAGATATGCTGTTTCTGCATCCAGAAACCGCCCTTATTTAAGAACTCGTTCTCACCATAGCTGCGCCACGGCAGATATTTCTCTTCCAGAGAATGCCATAATGCATAGCGCTCCTCTGCATCTGTCATCTTCTTTTCATAGACTACATGCTGGAATTCATCCACGCAGGCCATATACGGAATGACTCTCAGTCCCTCCTGCAGATGATTTCTGCGATACTGCTCTGCCTTCTCTCCGAAAAACAGCTCCATCCACGGGTAGGTCAGATATTCCATGGATGTGGAATGGATCTCGGCAACCTCGGATGTTGAAAATGCCATCTCATAGGAAACACCGTTGCGGAGAGCGGTAAATACCTCAAATGCATGTCCTGCCTCATGAGTCAGCACATCGATGTCCGCCGCTGTTCCGTTAAAATTGGAAAAGATGAACGGAGCCTGCATATCTGCCAGCATGGTGCAGTAACCGCCCTGCTGCTTTCTCGGTCTCGTCTCCAGATCAAAGAGCTCATGCTCCAGGCAGTAATCGAAGAAAACTCCGGTCTCCTCAGACAGCTCGTGATACATCTTCTGTGCCAGTGCCAGCAGCTCTTCTGTGGTTCCGTGCGGTGCCGGATTTCCGTCCGGGCCGGTGACATTCTCATCATAGTAATAAAAATCATCCAGCTTCAGATGCTCCTGCTGCTCACGGTAGATCTGCTCCACCAGCGGAACGATATGGAGACGGATCTTTTCACGGTACTTCGCCACATCTGTGCGGTCGTAGGAAAAGCGCTCCATTGCCAGATACATCATCTCAGTGTAGTCCTCAAAGCCGCAGACCTCTGCCTGACGGATACGGTTTTCGATCAGTCTGGAATAGATCTCATTCAGCTCTCCGGAGATGGACTCATATAAATCGGACCAGGCCTTCAATGCCGCCTTTCTGATCTCTCTGTCCGGATCCTCCATCTTCTTTAACAGACCGTAGAAATTCAGCGTCTCTCCCTGAAACTCCGTGGTCGGCTGTGCCGCAGTCTTATGGTATCTCTGTACCAGCTTCTTCTCTTCGACTGCATTTTCCACATTTGCCTCATTGACCAGGCGCATCAGCTTTTCCATACGCTCAAAGTACAGCTCTCCGTACACCTTCTTCAGTGCCGGAAGAAACTCGGATGCGAGCACTGCCTTTGAAAAACTCTGATAGACCAGCTCCGCATTCGGGATCGTCTCGTAGAGATAATTCATCTCTTCCTCATAGTATGCATCCGCAGTATCCAGTGTATTGCGGATCTCGCAGATATTTCTCAGCGTGTCCAGATGCTTTCTGGCATCATAGACCTTTTCAAAAACGGAAAGTGCTGCCTCCTCTGTCTCGGCAGTTCGAAATGCCTCCTCAGACTCACGGAGGAGCTGACAAAATGCCTCCATGTCCGGACGTTCATAGTGATACTCTGAAAATGTTGTAAACTTCATTTTTTCCCCTTCCTGCACCTTCCTGTTACTGTCTATTACATGGCGAACTGACTGTTGTAGAGGTTTGCGTAGAAACCGTTCTCTGCGAGCAGAGTCTCATGATTTCCCTGCTCCACGATGTGTCCGTCTCTCATAACGAGAATCACGTCGGCACTCTTGATGGTGGACAGTCGGTGTGCAACGATAAAACTTGTTTTTCCTTTCATTAACCGGTCAAAGGCTGACTGGATCTTCAGCTCTGTACGGGTATCGATCGACGAGGTCGCCTCATCCAGGATCAGGATCGGCGGCTTGCGAAGCATCAGTCTTGCGATACAGATCAGCTGCTTCTGTCCCTGGGAAAGGCTGCCTCCGTCCTCTCCGATCATCGTGTCATAACCCTTCGGCAGTCTTCGGATAAAGCTGTGTGCATGTGCCTCCTTCGCTGCCTGAATGATCTCCTCATCCGTCGCCTCCGGTTTTCCCATAGCTATATTATCACGAATCGTACCTTTTTTTAACCATGTTTCCTGAAGAACCATTCCGACATTCTGCCGCAGGTCTCTTCTGCGAATTTCTGAGATGTCATGACCGTCCAGTCTGATCGTTCCCTGCTTCGGATCGTAGAATCTCATCAGCAGATTGATCATCGTCGTTTTGCCGCAGCCTGTCGGTCCGACGATCGCTACCTTCTGTCCCGGTTCCACATGCAGATTGAAATTCTCGATCAGCTTTTTCTCCTCAGTGTAGGAGAAATATACTGAAGAAATATCCACATTTCCCGCAACATTTTTCAGCTCCTCCGGCTGCTCGGCATCCGGAACCTGCGGCTCCTCCTCGATCAGGGAGAATACTCTGCTTGCGCAGGCGATCGCATTCTGGATCTCTGTGATAACACTGGAGATATCATTGAACGGCTTTGTGTACTGGTTCGCATAGCTCAGGAAACTCGTAAGACCTCCGACAGTGATACCGCCGCGGATCGCAAAGAAGGCTCCTGCCAGACCGACAAAGGCGTAGACGACACTGTTTACAAATCTGGTACACGGATTCGTCAGAGAAGAGAAAAAGGTTGCTTTTAAAGAACACTCTGTCAGGCGCTCATTCACTTCCTCGAATTTTTCCAGCATCTGATCCTCGTAGGAGAAAGCCTTCACCACTTTCTGATTGTTCAGTGCCTCCTGGATCAGCGCCGTCTGCTCTCCCCTGGTCTTGGACTGCTGCAGGAACAGACGATATGTCCGGCCTGCGATAAACTTGGATACAAACAGGGACAGCGGAGTCAGCACGATCACGATCAGGGCGATCGTCGGATGCAGGGAAAACATAAACAGGATGGTTCCCAGAATCGTTGCCACACCTGCAAACAGCTGTGTGACTCCCATCAGAAGTCCGTCTGCCAGCTGATCGACGTCTGCTATCACTGTGTTTACGATCTTTCCGTGAAGGTGTGCATCCAGGTAGCCGAACGGCAGTATCTGGATTTTTTCCATCGCGTCATTTCGAATATCTCTGGTCACAGAGTAGGTGATCCGGTTATAGATCATATTCATGATCCACTGCAGGGCTGCCGTGATCAGCACCGCAATGCCGATGCGCATCAGATACGGATAAATATTGGCCATCTGAATGCCGCGGTCGGATGCCATCTGATCGATCGTGCGTCCGACCAGGATCGGCACATACAGGGTCAGTCCGACGGAGATCAGTGAGAAGAGCATCGCCAGTCCCATGATCAGACGGTATCTGCCGATATAGTTCAATAATTTTTTTACGGTTTCTTTATTGCTCATGACGCCTTCTCCTCCTTAAACTGTGAAGCATATATCTCGCGATAGATCTCACAGGTCTTCAGCAGTTCCTCATGAGTTCCGATGCCGACTGCTCTTCCGTCATCCAGCACGATGATCTTGTCCGCAAACTGGATCGATGAGGTACGCTGTGAAACGATAAAGGTCGTCGGATGATAGTCCATCTCACGAATGGCCTTGCGCAGCCTGGCATCTGTTGCAAAGTCCAGTGCAGAAGCACTGTCGTCCAGAATCAGGATCTCCGGACGTCGAATAAAGGCTCTCGCGATCGTAAGTCTCTGTCTCTGTCCTCCGGAGAAGTTTTTGCCCTCCTGCTCAACTCTGTGATTCAGACCGATATCCTCCTGGCTGACATAGTCACTGATCTGTGCAAGCTCAAGAGCTTCCATCATTTCCTCATCGGTAGCATCCGCTTTTCCCCAGGCAAGATTGGAACGGATCGTTCCTTTGAATAAGACCGCTCTCTGCGGAACGACGCCGAACCGCTCACGCAGTTCTTCCACCCTGTAATCCTGAACGTCGACACCGTCTATCGTCACGGAGCCGCGGTCTGCCTTGTAAAAGCACGGAAGCAGATTGACCAGTGTGGACTTTCCGGAACCGGTACCTCCGATGATTCCGACCGTCTCACCCTTCTTTACGGAGAAGGAAATGTCGGTAAGAGACTCGTCTCCTGCACCGGCATAGCTCATGGATACATGGTCTAAACGGATAAAGTCATCGTCCTCTCCGGAACTCTTCTCCACCTTCTCTGCCATGTTCTGCTGATTTTCCTCATTTCCGCCGTCAGACAGCATCTCATAGATACGGTTGCCGGATGCGATTGATTTGGTGATCGTGATGACCAGACTTGCCATCTTCAGCAGCTCTACCAGGATCTGTGACAGATAATTGTACAGCGCCACCACGGCTCCCTGTGTCAGCAGACCTCCCTGGATGCGAAGCGCTCCGGTGTAGAGAAGTACAATGACTGCTGCATTTACCACGATATAGGTCAACGGGTTCATCAGTGCGGAAATTCTGCCGGCATACAGCTGACTCTCGGTCAGGGAATGATTCTGACTGCGGAATCGTTTTCTCTCACCGTCTTCTTTGCAGAATGCGCGGATCACTCGCACGCCTTCCAGATTTTCCTTTGTGATAAACAGCAGATCATCCAGCTTTTTCTGCACCTTTCGATACATCGGAATGCCTGCCAGCATGATCGCAAACACGATCACGCAGAGCACCGGGATCATCACTGCAAAGATCAGTGCCATTTTTTTGTCGATCGTAAATGCCATGATCATCGCTCCGAATACGACAAACGGGGAACGCAGCAGCAGTCTCAGGGTAAGGTTTACCCCTGTCTGTACCTGGTTCATATCACTTGTCATGCGTGTGATCATCGTCGATGCACCATGCTGATCGATCTCTGAGTAGGACAGTTTCTGAATATGCTCAAACAGCGCATATTTCACTTTCTTTATAAAGTTTGTCGCCGCCTTTGCCGAATAGTACTGTGCTGTCACCGAGAACAGCAGTCCGACGATTCCGAGTGCGATCAGCGTGCCGCACATACGGAGCACATATCCGGTATCCCGGTTTCCGATTCCCTGATCGATCAGGCTTGAGATCACCAGCGGAACCAGCAGCTCCAGGGTAGCCTCCAGCAACTTAAATAACGGAGCCAGCACTGCTTCCCTGCGATATCCTTTCATATAAACGAGTAAATGTTTCATATCTTTCTTCTCCTTTCCCATCGCCTATTCTAACGCATTCATTTTCATATTAAAATTATTATTTTTAGTTATTATCTATATATTTTTTATATGGATTGTGGTATAGGTATCACTATACGGTATCTCTATACGGAATTTACGATAATGCGAGGAGGACTTGATCATGGATCTGAAACAATTACTGTATTTTGTCACGATCGCTGAGGAGGGCACGATCTCAGGAGCTGCCAAGAAGCTGTTCCTGACACAGCCGCCTTTAAGCTATCAGATGAAATTACTGGAACAGGAGCTGCACTGCACGCTGTTTGAACGCGGCTCCCGCAATGTCCAGCTGACCGATGAGGGACGTCTGCTTTATAACCGCAGTAAAAATATTCTGGATATGGCGAAGATCACCAAAGAAGAATTGCTTGCCTACTCCGACTCCAACCGCGGTACCATCCGTATCGGTATGGTCTCTTCCGTGGCCTCAGCCTATGGAGCAAGCTGGATCTGTGATTTTTCGAAATGCTATCCTGATATTGAATTTGAGATTTACGAGGCAAACACTTACAGTCTGCTCTCTAAATTGGAGGAAAACCTGATACATCTTGCCTTTCTGCGCTCTCCTTATCCGGAGACGGCATTTGCGGCACATGTGCTTGCATCGGAACCCTTGTTTGCCATCGGCCGCAGGGAACAGTTCTCTGATCTTGATCCCGTCCCGACTCTCTCGGATCTCAGCAGCCATCCTCTGATCATCTACCGCCGATGGCAGAAGCTGATCGACGAGGCCTTCGATCATGCAGTCGGCGAACACCGTTACCGCTGTGTCTGCGATGATGCCCGGACCACTGCCGCCCTCTGCGAAAAAGGCCTCGGCATCGGAATCGTCCCGCAGTCCGCATCCAGCACTCTGTGTACATCGGAAATGATCAGCCGACCGATCCGGGATCTCGACCTGACCTCCAACATTGAACTGGTCTATGATAAGACTTCTTATCTTCCATCCTGCAGCAAACTGTTTATCGAATATATCCTCAACAATCCAATGAGCCGGTAAGGCGAATATTCGCAGTCCGCTTCGCTGCTTGCTCATGGACGCAGCCTTATTTTCATGGCAGGAGAGGGTCTGCACGAAATTCACCTTTTTCTTTTTGTTTTCGTGCAGAAAACAGCTGCTTTTCAGACGGAGTGCATGAAAATTCCATTTTTATTTTTATTTTTATTTTAGTGCAGAAAACAGCTGTTTGTTGGATAAATGTGCATGATTATTTTTATATTTTTCTTATTTTAGTGCAAGAGCTTCTGATTGTTGGATAAATGTGCATGATTTATTTTATATTTTTCTTATTTTCGTGCAAAGAGCTTCTGATTCACTGAAAATTTACACCAAAACAGGTGTGACTTCTCTTGTTTTTGTGCATTCAGAGTAAAAAAACCGCAGCTCTCTCATGGGGCTGCGGTTTTTACTCTTATCTCTTCTCTAAATCTGTTGATCCAACACTAATCTGCCTGCTTTTCTGCTGTTCTCTGACGAATTACAAAAAGCACTGCGACCAGGATGACTGCTCCGATCACCATCGGAACGATCGGGTTCTTTGTGATGCCTTTAACTGCCAGTACTCCGGAAATCAGGTAGGTGACAGCAGTTACTGCTGCTGCGGTAAGTGCGTAAGGAATCTGTGTGGATACATGGTTGATATGCACACATTGTGCTCCGGCACTCGACATGATGGTCGTGTCTGAGATCGGCGAGCAGTGGTCACCGCAGACTGCACCAGCCATACATGCGGACATGGACATGATCATCATGGTATGGTCTGTATTCTGGAATACAGCTACTACGATCGGAATCAGGATACCAAAGGTTCCCCAGGACGTACCGGTTGCAAATGCCAGAGCGACTGCAATGATGAAAATAATCACCGGAAGCAGGCTGAGGACACCGGTTGCGGAGCTCTTTACAACTGCTGCCACATATTCCTTAGCGCCAAGGCTGTCTGTCATAGCCTTCAGAGACCATGCAAAGGTCAGGATCAGGATCGCCGGAACCATCTGCTTGAATCCTTCCGGCAGGCAATCCATACACTGATTGAAGGAAAGCACGTTTCTGATCAGGTAGAATGCCAGTGTAATTACCAGGGCAACCACGGAACCGAGCACCAGACCCATGGAAGCGTCTGAATTAGCGAATGCATTGATGAAACTCTCTCCACCGAAGAAACCACCGGTATAGATCATACCGACTACGCAGCAGAGCACCAGAGAGATGATCGGAATCAGCATGTCGATCACCTTCGCCGGCTTCTTGTTCAGAGCCTGCTCCATAGTCTCATCACCGGCACGGTCAGCTGTGGTGAACAGGTCATTTTTCTCGATCGCATTTTTCTCATGCACTGCCATGGAGCCGTAGTCGATGCCCATGACGACCAGAACTACCATCATGATAATGGTAAAGATCGCATAGTAGTTGAAAGGAATCGTCTGCAAGAACAGATGCATGCCGTTCTCTCCCTCAACAAAACCGGAAACAGCCGCTGCCCAGGAGGAGATCGGTGCAATAATACAGATCGGTGCTGCAGTCGCATCGATCAGGTAAGCCAGCTTTGCACGGCTGATCTTGTGCTGATCAGTTACCGGACGCATAACGGATCCAACCGTCAGACAGTTGAAATAGTCATCGATAAAGATCAGACAGCCCAGAAGAATGGTGGATAACTGAGCTCCGACACGGGTCTTGATATGTTTTCCTGCCCAGCTTCCGAATGCTGCAGAACCTCCGGCGCGGTTCATAAGCTGTACCATGGTTCCCAGAATTACAAGGAAACAGAGAATTCCCACATTCCATCTGTCGGAAAGAACGGAAATCACACCGTCTGCAAATACATGGTTGATGGTTCCCTCAAAATTGTAGCCGGAATACAGCAGGGCACCTGTCACGATTCCAAAGAACAGGGAGCTGTAAACCTCTTTTGTGATCAATGCCAGAGCAATAGCAACGATTGGCGGAACCAGTGCCCAGAAGCTCTGCTGTACTGTTTCCGGAGTTGTCATAAACTTCGCCGCAATCAGAAATATGATCACCACTGCCATCGCCGCAAGGGAGGCGACTTGGTTACTCTTCTCTTTCATTTTACGATCCTCTCTTTCTTTTTTCTCTTTCACGTTT
>JAUNAF010000079.1 GCA_030527715.1 Eubacteriales bacterium | reverse complement strand
GTCTCTGTCTCGGTTTCAGAAATCGTCTCGCTCTCTGTCTCTGAATCTGACTCGGTTTCTGTCTCCTCAGTCTCCGGCGCGATTGTTTCTTCCTCACTCTCGATGCTCTGGAGTTCTGTCTCGGATTCAGCTTCCGTCTCAATTTCGGATCCTGCTTCGATTTCAGATTCCGTTTCTGCTGCAGTCTCTGCCTCTTCGTTCTCCGGCGCGATTGCTTCCTCGCTCTCGATGCTCTGGAGGATCATTTCAGATTCCGTCTCTGCTGCGGATTCAGTTTCCGTCTCATGCACTGTCTCAGACTCAGTTTCTGATTCTGACTCTGTTTCCGTCTCAGTGTCAGTTTCCGTTTCGGTCTCTGTCTCAGTCTCTTTCTCGATGCGATGATCTCCGAAGAAATCATAATGCTCAGAGATGAGCTCTGATTCAGATTCCGTTTCTGATTCTGATTCGGTCTCAGATTCGTCTTCCTTATTTAATAGAAGGATCTCTTCCTCAGACGCATCAAAAAGATCACCCTTCGCTGTGTCTGCCTGGAAGATTTCTTCCTCTCCCGGTGGAGCATACAGCTTCTCTGTGATCTCCTCTTCTGTTTCGTCCGAGTCGTATTCATAGCCGTCCGACCAGAATACCTCCTCCGCGACTGCCGTTATGCCGGTCTGGCTCGTAAGCATTGTTGCTGCCATCGCTATGGCCAGTCCTTTTTTCAGATAAGTCCTCAGTTTCATATCGTCTCCACTTCCCCGATGCTGTCTAAGAATATGCCTGGGTTTCATCACTCACGTCAAAACCCAGACAAGGTCTACATGATACCATACCATTTACAACATTACTACAACAAATTGTTCTACAAACTCTTGTCTTTCAACAAGCTGATGTACAATATATTGCATTGTTTTTCTTTAAAAAAATTTGCTTCTCCCCTGTCTGATGGGTAGAATTCTCCTAACTTACCATTCAGTATAGACGCTCTTTCATTATTTTGCAACACTCTATTAACATTTTTGAACAATTTTACGTTTTCACCAATGAAAATACTATTTTTCACGAAACTTTCGAAAACCACCAGAAAGCCGGCTTTTTGCCATCTTTCTGGTGGTTTCCTTATCATTTTTCTTTGTTCTTTTGTGTTATCTGACGACTATTTTCGAAAATGTCGTTTTTTAAAGGTCTTTAACAATAGAAACATTGCTGCTGACAATATGACTACTGCGACAATCAGCACAATCACCCATGCAAAAATCGGTGTTTCATCTCCCGTTTTCACAGAGCCTCCTCCCGGCGGGGTAGTCTTTCCAGGCGGATTGTTATTCGACGGCTTATCTGACGGAGGTTTCGTCGTCGATCCGGTCTCAGATTCTGTCTGCTGCTCATCCTCCGTGGTCTTCTCTATATCAGTCTTCGGATAGGCATTTGTATCATAGCACCACTGATCCTTCTCACTGGCAGGAACCATGACCAGAAACGGTGCATACTCGGTGTAATTCGATGCTCTTCCTCTTCTTCCTGTCTGTCTGACAAGATAAATTCCGTGGGTGAGATCTGCATATGTTATGCTTCCATCATCATCCGTTACTTTTTTATCAGCAGAAAGTTTTCCCTCTGTCTGAAGCTTCGCAAGCTTCTCTGCTGCCTTAATGGAATCCGACGCGCTCATATTCTCGTAAGTGATACCGGCAGCGGCATACTCCGGTGTTGCCGTAATGATCAGCGTGCCGTTCTCCGAGACTGTCATATCGGCAACTTTTGCAAGAGAAAGCTCCACCCCGTCCAATGGCATTTCCTGAGTATCTGCTTTCGCATTCTCTCTGGCAAGACACTGTATGGTCAATGTATCTGAGCGTTGCTCTAATTTTGGCGTTGCTGCCATAACCGCCCATCCCAACAGATACATCAGTATCAGGGACAGGATCAGTCCGATCTTTCTCTTCATATGCTTCATCCTTTCGTGCTTCGTTTTTTCTTTCTTCCGGCGATCATTTTGGTAATGATCAGATAGAAAATGAAAATCACAATACCGATTCCCAGCAGCTTCAGGTATGGATTTGCCTCTATCACTTCTACCAGAAGACTCTCCTGCGGCACTTCTTCCTCGACGTATTCCGTCCGCTTTCCCCGTATCAGAAGCCTGTGCGTATTGACACCATACGGTGTGCAGGTAATTAGTGTGACATAATCCTCTTTTTCATCTATCGCGAGGTCTTCAACTTCGGAGGGCTCCACTACCTTGATCTGATCCACTTCGTAGGCCAGCGTCTCCTTCAGAATGGTAATGTAAAACTGATCCCCCTTTTTCAGCTGATCCAGATCCGTGAACAGCTTCGCACTCGGCAGTCCTCGGTGTGCCGCAAGTGCGCTGTGTGTCCCTTTTCCGCCTATCGGAAGACTGGTCCCTTCCACATGACCGCATCCCTCTTCCAGTGCCTCTGTCCCCAATCCATGATAGATCGTCAGATTGATATGGATCTTCGGAATCTTCAGCTGCCCCATGATACCGTTTCCTGTGGGATTCAGCAGTTCATCATAGGGATGTGAAAGTACATAGTCTTTTTCTTCCTCAAATACATTTATGATGTTGTTGACGGTGTGCTGATCATTGTATTCTCTTGCGAGCCGCAGCACCTCCTCGTAGGAATCATCGTCCAGTCCCTGCACGGAATTGGAATAATCCGTGCGCAGCAGCTCGTTTCGATACTCATTGTAAATGTTACTGAAGGTCGGATACAGAAGCACTGCTGCCCCTGCAAGAATCACCAGAGAGGAAAGCAGCCTGCGCACTCGATACCAAAAGCCCTTCTTTTTCTGCTCTTTCATATGTCTGTCCCCATGCAGCTCTCTGTTTTGCTGTTTTTTCTTTATTTTTTCTTTCTGCAGCGATCCAGCAGCTTTACAAGAAGCACTGCTGCAAGGATGCCTCCCAATGCGCAAAGCACTTCAATCAGTATACTCGGTCCTCGCCGTGTCAGATCCTCCAACACTGTCTTTTTCTCCTGCATCTTTACGTAGGGAACACGGTGGCCTCTGACCAGCAGCCGATGCGTGTTTACTCCGTACGGTGTGCAGGTCAGCAGTGTCACATAATCTTTCCCCGGTGTGATCGCCAGTGACCCGGTCTGATCCGGCTCAACCGTCTGAATCTGATCGATCTCGTAGGCGAGGATCTCATTGTATACATAAATATAAAACTCATCCCCTTCTTTCAGCAGATTCAGATCGGTAAACAGCTTTGCACTCGGCAGCCCTCTGTGTGCCGTGATCACCGCATGTGTGCTCTCTCCTCCGATCGGCATCGAACTTCCGAAGAGATGCCCTGCTCCCTTCTGCAGGATCTCCGGAAATGTATAATGGTAGATTGGAAGCCGGATATCGATCGCCGGAATATCAACATGTCCCATGACACCATCCCCGGACACATTCAGCATCGACTCATATTCTTCGTCATGCTCCCCTTCTCTGACTGCAAATGCATCCGGCACGATACTTCCGATCAGGGATTCATTATATGCCTGTACTTTTTTCAGATCCTCCTCATAGGTTTCCGGAGCTGCTGAATTTACGGTCTGTGTATAGTCTGTGAGCAGAAGTCCTGCTCTGTATCGGTTCCATCGGTCGCTGATCAACGGGTACAGCAGAATGGACAAACCTAATAAAAAGAGGAGTACAAAACCCACTCTTCGCCAAGTTATTCTTTTCATTAACCTTCTCCATCCGGCTGTATGGACCGCCGGGGTACGGGAATCCCGGCGGCCATATTCCTCGAACTGGATCCATCCACGGGGAAGGATGAATCACTAAGACTAGCGGCAGTTTCACGTCTGATCAGCTGTATGCTGATCAGGATCTATGAGATACACTTTGCTTTATCATTCTTTACTATGCAGTCTTTTTGTTCTTGCGATAAGAGTAAGAACCAACTACCATCAGCAGAACACCGAGGAAGGTGAACAGGTAAGTACCCATACCGCCGGTGGACGGAAGGTTGTTCATCTTGGTATTCTTGATCTCCGTACTCTTGACTGCCTTCTCATGAATTTCATTTACAGTACCATCGTTGTTATAAGTAGCTTCGTAGGTGGATGTATTGTTACCGTCTACCGTGATGGTGTAACTCTTAAGGGTACCATCCGCATTGTATTCTGCGGTAATCACAACCGGGATCTCTCTGGTATTCAGAGAATATCCTTTCGGAGCCTCCGTCTCCTTCAAGATGTACTCTCCGGCATCCAGCCCCTTGAAGTTCATATATCCATTTGCATCAGTTAATTCGGTATATTCCTTGCCGGTTGCTTTATTTGTAAGCGTAAACTTTGCATCTTTAAGAGGACTCTTAACCGTTGTCTCGCTCCAGCCATCATCCACAATCGCTCCATCCTGAACTTCTCCACCCTCACCGGTCTTGATCAGTTCATGAGTTCTGTGTTCTTTAGTTGTTTCATTTCCACCGATAGAGCCGTCGATCTCGAAGGTGTACTGGTAGGTCTTCTTTTCGATTTCTTCCGCCTTTTGGTTCTCACCCGGTTTATTTGTAAAGGTGATCTTTGCGGTATTCTCATTTGCACTAAAGTTTGTGGTTGCCTTTTCATTTAAGGTTGCAGAATAGGTAACGGTAAGCTTTCTCTGATCTTCATTTTCTTTGGCCAGAGCTCTCAGATAATCCTCTGTAAAAGTAATTTCAAAGTCATGAGCACTCTTTTTAATGGTATAGCCTGCAGCTTCTACCGTTTTCCCTGCGATCTGGATTTCAATACTGCTCTCATTCAGATCCAGTCCTTCATCAAGTGTATCACTGATTATAAACTTCAGATTCTTGTACTCTTCACTGTAGGAAGGAACGGTTGTGGAAAGCTTGAAGTCGACGGTATCGCCAATTGCAAGGTCATCGCCCTTTCCATTTGCGTCTGGTGCGATAGTTCTGGCTTCGCCTTTTTCTCCATCTTTACCGCCTGTGATCACCTTATCCAGATCGGTCGTACTCTTCTTTACATAGCTGGTGGTGCTATTGATGATATAAGACTCATTAACCCCAACTTTTCCAGAAGTAATCGCCTGACCATCGTCGTTGGTATAATATACACTGGCTACCATCGGATTATAGATCGTAGTCGCTTCTTTCGGTGTTACGATCACTAACCACTCACCTGCTGCCAGTTCCTGAGTGACTTTATCAGTTGTGGCTGTAATCGGTCCAACACTCGTTGTCAGATTCTCTGTATCCAGTGCAAGCGCACTGATCTCTTCAGCGGTAGGATAGATTGCATTGCCGTCTTCGTTAAAAATATCAATCGTCGAATCCTTTACGGCCTCATAGTCCTTAAATCCGTTCTCATAATTGGCTTTTACGATCTGATAGAAGGTTACCTGATCTCCTACTGTCAGTCCGCTGATTTCTACCGCTCCCGTATCAGTAGCAGAAGGAACTGTATCTAATTTCTTTACAGTTACACCTTCTGCATAGACTGACATCATCATTGTCAGTACCAGAATCACTGCCAGTAATATGGCACTCAGTTTTTCCCACGTTTTCCTCATGTTTTCTCTCCTTTGTCTTTATTATTTCCGGTCCGCACCCGGATGATGCACATTTGTTTTAGAGTTGAGCCGGCCTCCTTTCGTTAAATTCTTCGATCTTACCAAACCTGCTTCTCTGAATTTACGGAGAAGAGGAAAGCCCGCTTCTTCTGCGCAGCATCCAGGCAAGCGCCAGCACTGCTGCTCCGATAAATATAAACCAGTAGATTCCGATTCCTCCTGTGGACGGCAGATCATACAGCCGATAGTTCACGATTCTGTATATGATCAGGTCTGCATCCGAAGATTCCTCCCGGCTCACTGCCTCCCCCGCAGGTGAAATGCTGAATTCTTCTATCTCCTGGGTCCAGTTGTAAGGGATACCTGAAGTATCTGTGATCGGCACGTTCTTCAAAGTACTGAACACATTCTTCAGCTTCAGGATCACCGGAATCGCTGCTCCCAGCTGAGCATATCCCGGCGGAGCCTTTGTCTCCACCAGATAATATCTGTACGTGATAAACTCCCCTTCTCGTTCTGCGATATCATCTGCTACAGACAGCTCAGTCCAGACGATTTTTCCTGCCGAATCTGTTGTTCCGGAATACTTCGGAACATATTTTCCCTGCAGTCCATACTTGCTCAGGGAAACACTGCCCTCATCTGTCTCTGATGCCTTTCGGTACAGCACAAACTCTGCTCCCAGCAGTATCTGCTGATCTCCGTTGATCTTGGTCAGCTGCAGTCCCTTTTTATATACGTGGATCCAGTGATAGTTATCGCCTTCTATATTGTCTGCCTCAATTCCCGAAAGGCCAAACTGTCTGGTTCCTGTTTTATAATCCTTGGTGTTATCTGCATGCGCTGGCAGATACTTCACAGCCAGCTTGTAGGTCTCCGCTGCCGGAGGAACCCCTTCCTCAAAGAGTGTATCCTCTCCTTCCATGTTATGCTTTTTGACCGGTACAGAACTTGTCAGCGAGATCTGTATCGTACCGACATCGGTATGACCGTATGCGGAATATGGTCTGCTGATGGTTCCGTTCTGCAGCAGAACCTTCCAGTCCTCCTCTGTCAGCTTCACTCCAAAGTGATCCAAATGCTCTCGATCCAGTTCCTCCTCTTCCACGATCAGTGGTCTGACAAAGGCTGGTGACGCCACATAATCGTAGGCCATCGTTCCGCCTTCATAACTGGATGTATTCGTTCCTTTTACTGCGAGCAGGATCCTGACATCATCCCAGAGTTCCTTTATCTGCGTTTCCGGATCCACTTCTGTGCCAAGGTAAACTGTCCATTCAGAATTCTCCTCAGAGATCATCAGATCATTTACATTGACATACGGTGTACTGGAATAATAAGTGTTTTCATTCTTCACCGTATCTAGCAGATAATGCGTTCCTTTTTCTCCCGGAATGGTATAGCTGACTGCCTCAAACTTTGCTCCGCCTCCGGTATCGACGTTGGTAGAGATCGTATTGCCGCCAAGGAAGTCCTCTTTTGCCTTGACAAAGATCGTTCCTCTCCATCCGGTTTCCGCGACATCCTGATTTGTCCATTTGACGGTATAGTTTCCGCTGCCGTCCTTTGCAATCACACCATAATATCCGTCTGAAGGGATCGAGGTGATCCGATTGCCTTCCAGATCGATCATGTCACCGGATACAAGCGGGCTTCCCGTCACCTTGTCCACCGGATAAAATACCGGATCGATCGTGTCAGTGATGTTTGTCTGAACCACTGCCGGCTTGATCAGTTTTCTCAGGATCTCCAGAATAATGTAGTACAGAGTGTCTCCGCTCTCCGCCGAGAAATACATCTTTCTGCCTTCTGAGTCATTGTCTGCAATGTTTTTCAGTAATTCTCTTCCCTTGATAACATTTCTAAGACTCAGTCCAACAGAAACGACCTTGACATTCTGATTAGCCAGTCCGTCCGTAGAATTTTTTGAATTATAGGTGTTCTGGATCAGACCGTCAGTCGTATTATTCTTTCCATTTGCATCTTTACCGCCCTGCGGTGCACCATCGGTGATCAGGATCGCATATCTCGTGGTGCTGTCCCAGTCCAGCTTCTTTGCAGATTCAAATGCCAGATCTGTTCTGGTACCACCCTGTGTGCCCATACTGTGATTCAGCTCATCAATAATCTCATCACCGTGATGATAGACACTTCGGAAAGGATGATTCGCAATCCAAGTCTCATTTGCAAATGTGGTGTAACCAACTTCAATCGCTGGCGGATCACTTTGGATATTTATCATTCCCATGATATCATCCATGTTTTTGATTACCTTCTGCAGACTGGCTCTCAGGTAATCCATGCGAGTGTACGGAACACCATTTGGTCCATTGTCTGTAGACTGGTAGATATCATAGACTCCGCCAACCTGATCATTCGGGAACTTGGTCGAACCTCTTGTTATCGTGGCAAATGCACTGTCATCTTTAGATGCGTCTCGCCACTGCCAGGAACCGTTCCGATATCTGATCAGACATACGGTCGATGTCTGTGATGCGTCTGAGATCAGGTAGTAATCCTGACTTCGATCCAGACCACAGTCATATGCCCACCATTCATTGATGTTGTTGATCTCAACACTGGATCTTACCTTCTCCAGTTTGGACGGAAAGTCCATGGATTTTGATACATCCAGGATAAATCCCAGATCGATGATTCCGCTGAATGTATGAAGGTTCGATTTTGCCGCAAGATCTATACGGTAGATACGGTTTCTGTAGTCATATACCTCCGCCGTCTTCTGAATAGAATCCTCGACCAACGGTGTATTATGGACTGTCAGATCCTGGATCCATTCCTCCAAAGCAGCGATATCCGGCTGTCTTCCATAATCTTCTACTGTATGATCCTCCTGGAAGACCGCAACCAGCGTTCCCTTCGCCGGGATATTACTCAATACCCCTGCTGCCAGATCCGGTGAATAGGAAACATAATTGTCTGTTCCCTCCCATTTCCATCCAACAAAGGTATAGTTGATGTTGGCAACTGCCTGGATGACCTGAACATTGTGTCCGGAACTGTCAGCCGCTGCAGTAAAGAAATCTACTTCCTTCTGCTCTGCATTTCGATAGTCGATGCCGCTGACGGTACCCATGCTGTGATCGGCTGTCTCTACGGAGAATGTGGCTGTCTCATTCTTCTCATACAGTTTTACGTCTGTTCCGTAATTCCAGTTGACTACTGTATTGGTTCCCTGATACTCCAGATATCCGCCATACGTACCCTGCTGACTTGCATACTTGCCTCCGATGATAAATGTACCGGAAGAATGACCTGCCCAGATACCACACCAGTCTTGTACAGGAGTTGTGATATATCTTGCCCCGGCATTCCAGTCAGGATACTGATTCGGCTGCAGATATCGTCCGTTTCCGACAGACTGAATGTACCACCGCGGTCCCCAACCCTGATCCGGATCTGTCTGACTCGTGCCGCTGTTTGTGATCGTCCAGTAGTACTCATCTCCCAGTTCTTCCAGCTGTCTTTCCGGAACTGTGATGACATTGCCGTTTCCGTCCAGTACCAGACAGTCTCCTCCGTCTACCCACTGTACGTATATCAGATACTGCTTTCCTGAATTGATTCCCCAGACATTGGTAATCCGGTTATCCGTGACCTTGATAACGATTTCTTTCCCGCTCTTCAGTCGGACAGTCAGTGTCTCCTCCGTATCAAATGGCTGAAGACTTAACAGCAAATAGTCCGGTGCTTCATAGGTGATATCCTCTTCACCTTCTTTTCCAAGAAGATGGTTTTCGTCCAGGATATCTGACAGTCTGGTCGGCTCATCCATCCGGATGATCTTCACCAGACTCTCGTCTGTAAATGTTACCTCCTCGACATCTTCTGCGATCAGCTTTGCCGCTGCCGCTTCGTCCATGTCACTCAGCAGCGCCAGCAGGCTTCTCAAGGTGATCCTGCCTCCTCCATCCAGAGAGTAGGCATAAGTTTTTCCTTCTGCGTCGGTCAGTTCAAAGTCAACTGTATAAACCACTGCATAGATGGAAAACTGCTCTGCTTCGAATACAATTTCATCCATCTCGGTTTCAATGTCTTCTGTCAGGCTGACCAGACTTGCCTGCTCGTCGTCCGGAATATGAACGACGGTCGGTGCTTCTTCCTTCTCTGCGATCATTTCTGCTGTCATGTGTACCTGGATCGGAACTTCCGGCTCGATTTCCTCTCCCTCTTCGTTGTAAAAGCTGATATCCACAGCTTCTACTCTGGTTATGGTACCCTGTACTGCCTCATCGATTGCATCGATGACTTCTGAGGTTCCGACAGCAGAAACCTTCATGGTGGTACCTTCCGGGAATGCCTCTTGCGGTGCATCCACACTTACCTGTACCCCGCCTGCCTCTCCTTCAAAATGAAGTGTCTCAGGTTCGGTCTCGCTCTCTGACTCACTCTCAGTCTCTGTTTCTGATTCGGATTCTGTCTCCGTTTCAAATTCCGGATCTGATTCAGATTCTGTCTCAGACTCAGTTTCGGATTCTGTCTCTGATTCGATTTCCGATCCCGTTTCAGATTCCGACTCTGTTTCTGATTCGATTTCCGTCTCAGATGCGGTTTCTGTTTCTAATTCTGTTTCAAATTCTGACTCGGTTTCAGATGCTGTCTCTGTATCTGACTCCGATTCACTTTCGAGTTCTGTACCGGTTTCTGTCTCGCTTTCCAACTCGGTACCGGTCTCTGTCTCTGTCTCTGTTTCGTTTTCCAGCTCGGTGCCGGTCTCTGTTTCTGTCTCCGGAATTGTCTCTATAGTTGCTTCTTCCGTCTCAGGCGCGGGATTTTCTTCTGTCTCGATGCTCCGAATTTCGGTTTCTGTCTCTGGGATTTCCGGAACTTCAGTCTCCGTTTCTGTTACCTGCTCGATGCTCTGAGTTTCCGCCTCGGTCTCGATTTCTTCTGTAACCTCAGCTATAGTCTCTGGCGCGAGTTCGGTAACAGCTTCTGTTTCTGACTCTGTCTCGGTGATCTCAGCTTCTGTTTCCGGC
>JAUNAF010000078.1 GCA_030527715.1 Eubacteriales bacterium | reverse complement strand
TAATCTCCCGTACCGGTTCGATTCCGGTCTGCGGCAGACAAAGCTTCAAATCAGAGAAATTTGATTTGGAGCTTTTCTTAAATGTATAAGAATTTTTCAGGAGGTTGATGATGGAAAAAGAAGTTATTTCCAGAAATTTTATCGAACAGATCATTGATAAAGATATCGCAGAAGGACACTGCAAAACTGTCTGCACCAGATTCCCGCCGGAACCGAACGGTTATCTGCATATCGGTCACGCGAAGTCCATTCTTTTAAACTATGGATTATCTCAGCAGTATAACGGCAAATTCAACCTCCGTTTTGATGATACGAATCCGACCAAGGAAAAGACAGAATTTGTTGAATCTATCAAGGCAGACGTGGCATGGCTTGGCGCTGACTGGGAGGATCGTCTGTTCTTTGCTTCCAACTACTTTGATCAGATGTACGAGTCTGCGATCACTCTGATCAAAAAAGGAAAGGCTTATGTCTGCGATCTGACTGCAGATGAGATCAGAGAGTACAGAGGAACTTTAACTGAGCCGGGTAAGGAAAGTCCGTATCGCAACCGCAGTGTTGAGGAGAACCTTGAGCTTTTCGAGAATATGAGAGCAGGCAAGTATGCAGACGGAGAGAAAGTTCTGCGTGCTAAGATCGACATGGCATCTCCGAACATCAATATGAGAGATCCGATTCTCTATCGTGTGGCTCATATGACTCATCACAACACCGGTGACAAGTGGTGTATTTATCCGATGTATGATTTCGCTCATCCGATCGAGGATGCGATCGAGGGAGTAACACACTCTATCTGTACCCTTGAGTTCGAGGATCATCGTCCGTTATATGACTGGGTAGTACGTGAGGTCGGTTTTGAGAACCCGCCGAAGCAGATCGAATTTGCAAAACTGTATCTTACCAATGTGGTAACCGGTAAGCGTTATATCAAGAAGCTGGTAGAGCAGGGAATCGTTGACGGATGGGATGATCCGCGTCTGGTTTCCATCGCAGCACTCAGAAGACGTGGTTTCACACCGGAATCCATCAAAAAGTTTGTAGAACTCTGCGGTATTTCCAAAGCACAGAGCTCTGCGGACTATGCTATGCTTGAGTACTGTATCCGTGAGGATCTGAAGTTAAAGAAACCGCGTGTAATGGCAGCCTTAGACCCGGTAAAACTGATCATCGACAACTATCCGGAAGGAGAGATCGAGTATCTTGATATCGATAACAATCTCGAGAATCCGGAGCTTGGTACCAGAAAGGTTCCGTTCTGCAGAGAACTCTATATTGACAGAGAAGACTTTATGGAGAATCCGCCGAAGAAATATTTCCGTCTGTTCCCGGGCAATGAAGTTCGTCTGATGGGCGCATATTTTGTAAAATGTGAGAGCTTTGTCAAGGATGAGGAAGGCAATGTGACTGAGATCCATTGTACCTATGACCCGGAGACGAAGTGCGGAAGCGGCTTCACCGGAAGAAAAGTAAAAGGAACCATTCACTGGGTAGCTGTACCGACTGCTGTAAAGGCTGAGGTACGCCTGTATGAGAATATTATCGACGAGGAGAAGGGTGTATATAATGAAGACGGAAGTCTGAATTTAAATCCGAATTCTCTCACGGTGCTGAAGGAGTGCTATGTAGAGCCGTCCTTAAAGGAGGCAGAGGCATTCGACAGCTTCCAGTTTGTCCGTCAGGGATTCTTCTGTGTAGATTCTCATGACTCTACAAAGGAAGCTCCGGTATTTAACCGTATCGTCTCCTTAAAGAGTTCTTTCAAACTTCCGAAGGCTTAAGAAAAAATAAAACCTGTCTGTCAGCTCGATCCGAAAGGAAGAGGCTGTCAGGCAGGTTTTTCTGCTGTTACAGGAAAGTATTTATTTGAAGACGACCTGAACAAGAAACATGTAGAGTATCGTTCCGCCTCCGATGGAGAGCAGAGTATTTCGTTTCCAGCAATGCACTGCAACGATTGCAACAGCAGCGATCAGTTCCGGAAGACCATGCGGTGCATCGATCAGGGAAACATTTTTCATGCAGTAAACGACCAGCATTGCAATGATGGAATAGGGAAGCACCTTGCCGAGATAAAGAATGTAGGCAGGTGTTTTTTTATTTCCGGGAAACAGTATAAAAGGAAGCATTCTGACCAGGTAGGTAATTACAGCCATTATCAGAACCATAATCAAAGCCTGAGTATCAGGAATTCTCATTGTCACTATCCTCGCTTTCCAGTTTTTTTCGGAAGACCGTAAGCAAAACGGTGATGCAGATCATGGATGGGATCAGGAATACCGATGGTCCAAAGAGGATCAGACTGACGAGCGTAGACCCGAGTCCGATCAGCGCAGGACGATGTTCCTTTGTATTCAGCCACTGATCTGTAAAAATTACGATAAATAATGCCGTCATGACAAAATCAATTCCGGTAGTATTGAAGGATACCAGAGAACCGATCAGCGCGCCGAGTGTACATCCAATGATCCAGTAGCTGTGATCCAGTACAGAAATAAACAGGTAGAACAGATTCGGATCCACATCCTCCGGTGGTTCACTTGAACAGAGCAGAGAGTAGGTCTCATCGGTAAGCTCATGGATCAGCAGAGGTTTTAATTTACCGGTATCTTTAAATTTTGTGATCATTGAAAGACCATAGAACAGATGCCGGATCTGAATGATCACTGTCATAAATGCAGTGTAGACAAAACCAGCTCCGCCGGCAAGCAGCTCGATAGCGGCATACTGCATGGAACCGGCATAGATGATCACACTCATAAAGAATGCCCAGAGAAAAGAATACCCCTTACTTGCCAGCAGGATTCCGAAGCCGATGCCCAGAAAAATATAGCCTGCCATGACCGGAAGAGTGAGGGGAAATGCTGCAAGAAAAGCTTTCTTTTTCATAATATACTCCTTTGCAAGTCCGTCATAAGAAAACAATATTGCAATATCATAGCACAACTACTTCAACATTGCAATGTGATAAAGAAAACGAAAGATTGATTTTTTTTACGCCGTATACTACAATATTTGCGAAAAACCGTAAAAAGGAGAACTGTTGTGCCTGGAACATATTATGATGATCTGACAGAATTTCTGTTTAAAGAGGATCAGCCTGAAAAATCAGAACTTATATTTATCCCGGGAAGCGGGTATGGTGAACTCGGACTCAAAGCAGCAGAACTCTGGAAACAGGGAATGGCAGACCGAATATTCGTGTCGGGAAAATATTCAAAACTTCTGCCAGGTTTTCAGGGACCGATTTCTCCGGAAGAATACCGCGGACGCAACTTTCAGACGGAAGCGGATTTTCTTGCCGAGGTAATGATAGAACAGGGAGTTCCAGAGGATGTGATCGTCAGGGAGCGTGAGGCAACATTTACTTATGAGAATGCCATACAGTGCAGGAAGATTCTGGAAAATGAAAGATTTTTTAAGAAGAATCCATCGCCGAAGGCAATACTGGTCTGTCAGGCGTTTCATGCGAGACGCAGCTATATGTATTACCAGTATGTATTTCCGGAGATCACCTTCTATCTCTGCCCGGCTCAGACGCAGGAGATCAGCAGGGAAAACTGGCAGCTGGATCCGAAGAAGATCGATATCGTTCTCGGAGAGGCAGCAAGAATCGGTACGCAGTTTACGGATATTATGAAGGGAACAGACAAAGTCTGGAACAGAGAGAATATTTGAAATGGAAGAGAGGAAACAGAGATGATTAAGGCCTGTATTTTTGACTGTGACGGTACACTGCTTGATACACTGGAATCCATCGGAAGCAGCGCAAATGATGCACTGGTATGTCTGGGTTATCCGGAGATACCGCTTGAGGATTACCGAACAATGGTGGGAGACGGTGTAGAGATGCTTATGCGCCGCTGTCTGAAGAGAGTCGGTGATGAGGAATGCGCGCGCTATGAGGAGCTGACTGAAAACTATCGCCGTATTTTTAAGGAAGGCTGCACAAGAAATGTACATCCCTACGATGGGATCCCGAAACTGCTCGCAGAGCTGAAAACGAAAGGAATTCTGACAGCAGTCCTCTCAAACAAACCGCATGAGGAGACAAAGAAGGTAATTACAGGTGCATTCGGAGAAAACACTTTTTCTGCAATTCTCGGTGCAAGACCGGACTATCAGAGAAAGCCGGCACCGGACGGAGCACTGCTTCTCGCAGAGGAACTTCAGGTAAAACCGGAGGAGGTTCTTTATATCGGAGATACAAATACAGATATGATGACAGGCAATGCTGCCGGAATGCATACCGTCGGAGTGCTGTGGGGATTTCGCGGAAGAGAAGAACTGGAGAAGAACCATGCAGAGCATATCGTCGCAGCTCCGGAGCAGATCGCTGCGCTGATCTGACATGGAAGACTGTGACGATCACTCTTTAGTTCATTAATAATGAAAGATCATCGGCAGAACAAAGTGTCTGAGTATGCCGAGGATGATAAGATGACCTGGATAAAACCAGTAAAAGAAGTATTTGTGCTGCCGTCCCCTTTCTCCATTGTAAAGCCAGATCGGGAGAAAGGCGAAGGGGGCATAACGTTCCCAGGAGATGGCCAATGCACCGAAAACTGCCTGGATGTTTCGATCCGGTCTGAGAAAAAACAATACGAGGATCAGCAGAACCCCCTTGTAACCGTAGTCCGTATGGAGAAACTGCGCGAGATAGAGTCCTGCAGCGACAGTCAGCATCTGCATTGTAAGAAACAGATAGTTCTGCCAGGTATGTCTGCGGGGCTGCCGATCGAACCAGGTGATGATGATCATAACCAGCATGGCGATCAAAAGTGTAAAGTAAACATTTTGAGCGGAAAGATAAAATGGCTTTCCTTTCAGTGCATAGTCGTACGGAAATTCTGAGATCAGGCAGAACAGAGCCAGTCTTTCAGCATATTTGATGGCATTTCTAGTGTGAAAGAATCCCTCAACCAGAAGAAAACAGAATATGGGAAAAGCAAGTCTTCCGATACTGCGCATGTGTGGATAGATCATGCGGCAGAAGGCGGCGAGATCTGCGTACTCATCCGGAAGAGAATTGCGCAGCGGCCCGATTGCGGCCGCTGCGGTATGATCGATCAGCATTGTGATGATCGCGATCATCTTCAGGGTACTTCCGTTAAATCCACGAAAACCGTGGAATGAAAAACGTGAATTAGTTGTTTCCATAACCAGATCCCTCATCAATCAGATCAGTCTTCTTCAGCGGATTCTTCAGCGTCATCCTCTTCATCCAGATCATCAAAAATTTCCAGTTCTTCGTTCTCATCTCCTTCGAAGTTTTCTAAATCTTCTTCAGACAATGCATCGGACAATTCAAGATCTGAGTCATAGAAGACATCCTCAAACTCTGTATTGGCGATCAGGAATTCAGCCACCTTGGAGTAGAGAAGTTCGTATTTCAGACTTTCCTCCCCATAATACTCAATAAAGTCATCAGCACTTTCCAGTTCATAATCTGCATAGTTATCCTCGGCATATGACTTCAGTTCCTCATCGGAAACAGTAAGATTTTCTTTCGCAGCGATGGCACTGACTACCATACGCTCCTCAGCCTGAGATTTTGCATCTTCTTCAACATCATAATCTTCTCCGAGAAGATCGGAAAGATCCAGACCAAGCTGCTCTGCAAAGGAAGCATTGTCAGATTCGATCGAAGCTGCCATTTCCTGAACCAGATCTTCCGGATAATTATCGAAGGTGGTATCCTCGATGATCTCGCTGAGCAGATCTGAAACAGCGGCAGAGCTGGCTTCCTCATCATACATTGCCTGAAGATCAGTCTTTAACGCGGCCTCATATTCGGAAGTGGTATTGTAGCCGTGAGCTTCCTTCACGTATGCGTCATTGTATTCCGGAAGAATCTGTTCAGATACAGAATTCATGGTGACGGTAAAATGTGCGGTTTGTCCGTCGAGAACACCATTATAGTCATCCGGGAAGGTGACATCAAATTCGGTAGTTTCACCGGCCTTCAGACCGATAAGATTTTCATCAAATCCGTCGATCATACTGCCTGTATCGAGTGCGTACTCATAATCGGAGGCAGATCCGTCTTCAAGAGCTTCTCCGTTCAAAGTTCCGTCAAAATCAATGTTTACGATATCTCCTGACTGTGCAGCACGATCTAATTCCTTGATCTCGGCACTGTAATAAAGCTCATTCTGGATTTCTGCCTGAATGTCATCGTCAGTGATCGTCGTGATATTTCGCTCCACCTTGCGGCCGGTATATTCACCGAGAGTAAGGTATTCACCATAGCTGTCCGCACTTTCAAAACCGGTCCAGCCGGTCATGGTGAGAGAGGAGGCGAGAAGCAGCGTGGAGATTAAGATTTTTTTCTTCATAAATCTACCCTTTCTGTTGTCTGTTATTAATTATTGTGATAGCCAGAAGTATAGGAATGCATTACATTACGGTATACCGCAAGCATTAACATCATAGCACGAATTTGTGTTATGTGTGTGTTTATTTTGGGGAAGCGGAAAAAAATTATTGTGATTCAATAGGAAGCATGGTATACTAGAACAAGTTGTAACCGTTTGGCATTTGGCGTGTCAAAAGCTGTGAACGCTGCCATACGGATGCATAGTTTATTAAGAGAAGGAGGCGAAGTCATGAAGCATATTAAGACCTTAAATACACAGAGTTTACAGCAGTCTCTGAAAAAGGGCGGATGTGGTGAGTGCCAGACATCCTGCCAGTCAGCCTGCAAGACTTCCTGTACAGTAGGAAACCAGAGCTGTGAAAGAAAATAAGGGCAGAAACGATAAGCAGCGAATTTAGATTCGCTGCTTATTATCAGCTGAAACAGCTTCTGTCTGATACAACAGAAAGGGATGTAACGTGATTCACCAATACAAAAGTAATGGTTACAATATTGTGATGGATGTCAACAGCGGAGCAATCCATGTCGTAGACGACCTTGTATACGATGTGATCGCACTGATGGATCAGAAAAAGCCGGCAGATGCCGTTGTTTCTGAACTGACCGGCCGCTATCCGGATGCTGAGGTTCGTGAGGCTTATGAGGAGTGTGAGCAGCTGAAGGAAGCAGGTCAGCTGTTTACAGAAGATATCTATCGTGATGCTGTAATCGATTTTAAAAAGAGAAAAACTGTGGTAAAAGCACTTTGCCTTCACATTGCACATGACTGCAATCTGGCATGCAGATACTGCTTTGCCGAAGAGGGAGAGTACCACGGCCGCAGAGCTCTGATGAGCTTTGAGGTTGGAAAGAAGGCTCTGGATTTCCTGATCGCAAACTCCGGCAGCCGCAGAAACCTGGAAGTTGATTTCTTCGGAGGCGAGCCTCTGATGAACTGGCAGGTAGTAAAGGATCTTGTAAAATACGGAAGAGAGCAGGAAAAGCTGCATGATAAGAAATTCCGCTTCACACTGACCACAAACGGTGTTCTGCTGAATGATGAGATCATGGAATTCTGCAATCAGGAGATGGCAAATGTCGTTCTGAGTATTGACGGAAGAAAAGAAACACATGATTATATGCGCCCGTTCCGCAAGGGTACAGGAAGCTATGATCTGGTCGTTCCGAAATTCCAGAAGTTTGCCGAGAGCCGTGATCAGCAGAAGTATTATGCGCGCGGTACCTTCACTCACAATAATCTTGACTTTGCGTCTGATGTACTGCACCTGGCAGATCTTGGCTTTGAACAGATCTCCGTTGAGCCGGTAGTCGCTGCTCCGACAGAGCCGTATGCGATCAAAGAGGAAGATATTCCTCAGATCTGTGCGGAATATGATCGACTTGCAAAAGAGATGGTTCGCCGTCACAAAGAGGGCGGAGAGTTTAACTTCTTCCACTTCATGATCGATCTGACCGGAGGTCCGTGTGTTTATAAGAGACTCTCTGGCTGCGGTTCCGGAACAGAGTATCTTGCAGTCACTCCGTGGGGAGATTTTTATCCGTGTCATCAGTTTGTCGGAAACGAAGAGTTCCTGATGGGCAATGTGGATGACGGAATCGTCCGCGAGGATATCCGTGATGAGTTTAAATGCTGCAATGTCTATGCAAAGGACAAGTGTAAAGAGTGCTTTGCAAGATTCTACTGCAGCGGCGGCTGTGCTGCGAACTCCTTCAATTTCACCGGAAAGATCAACGACACTTACGATGTCGGCTGTGAACTGCAGAGAAAGAGAGTAGAGTGTGCGATCATGATCAAGGCAGCGATCGCTGATCAGGAGGCATAGTCACAGGTAAATCTTTAGAAAAGAGGAAAAGAAGATGAACAAGAACAAATCATGGGCAGTGCTCATTGCAGCCGTACTTCTCACCGTGCTGATGGGCTATACTGTTCTGATTGGATTTGGTCCGACCGGCACTGGTGCTGCTAAAAATATCATCACCGGTCTGGATCTTGCAGGTGGTGTCAGCATCACCTATCGTGCTGCAGGTGACGAGGCTCCGTCTTCAGAGGACATGAGCGATACCATCTATAAGCTGCAGCAGAGAGTATCCAGCTACAGTACTGAGGCTCAGGTATATCAGGAGGGTACGGATCGTATTAATATCGAGATTCCTGGTGTATCAGATGCAAATGCAATTCTGGAAGAACTCGGTAAGCCGGGATCTCTTACTTTCCAGCTGATGGATGGAACCGTGGTTCTGGAAGGTACGGATGTAAAGAGTGCTCAGGCAGCTACCTCCGCTGACAGTATGAAGAATACACAGAATGTGGTTTCTCTTACTTTGACAGAAGAGGGTGCTGTAAAATTTGCGGAAGTGACTGCTGAAAATATCGGAAATCAGATCGCGATCGTCTATGACGGCAGCGTGATCAGTGCACCGGTCGTTCAGACAGCGATCACCGACGGTTCTGCTCAGATTACCGGCATGGCAAACAGAGAAGAAGCTGAGAAGCTTGCTTCCTCTATTCGTATCGGTTCCCTGTCTCTGGAGCTGGAAGAGCTCAGATCACAGGTAGTCGGCGCACAGTTAGGTCAGGAAGCGATCTCCACCAGCGTTAAGGCCGGTGTGATCGGTGTCATCCTGGTAATGATCTTCATGTGTATCGTATATCTGGTACCGGGTATCGTATCTGCGGCAGCGCTGCTGATCTACACTCTGATGATGCTGATTCTGCTCAATGCATTTGATCTGACTCTGACCCTGCCGGGTATTGCAGGTATCATCCTCTCTATCGGTATGGCGGTAGATGCGAATGTTATTATCTACGCACGTGTTCGTGAGGAGATCGCAGCAGGAGTATCTGTAAAAGGAGCTATCAAGACCGGATTCCAGAAAGCACTTTCTGCTATTCTGGATGGTAATATCACGACCCTGATCGCAGCGATCGTGCTTGCATGGAAGGGTACCGGAAGCGTTCAGGGCTTTGCTCAGACACTTTCTCTTGGTATCGTACTTTCCATGTTCACGGCTCTGGTTATCTCCAGACTGCTGATCAATGCGGTTTATGCACTCGGCGTACAGGATGAGAAGTTCTACGGCCGTGCAAAGGAAGTTAAGACCATTGATTTTGTAGGAAAGAAAAAGATCTTCTTTGTTATCTCCATCGTGCTGATCCTTGTCGGACCGGTGACCATGCTGATGCATAAGAACAGCGATGGACAGGCACTGAACTACAGCCTGGAGTTCATCGGTGGTACATCCACGACCGTTACCTTTAACGAGAGCTATACGATCGACGAGCTTGATGCACAGGTGAAGCCGGTAGTTGAGGGAATCACCAACAGTGCCGACATTCAGATGCAGAGTGTTACCGGAACCAATCAGGTAATCATCAAGACCAGAGAGCTCACCGTTGAAGAGAGAATTGCTTTGGAGAAGGCTCTGGAGGAGAACTTCAGTGTAGATGCTGCTATGATCTCTACGGAGAGTATTTCCTCTACGATCAGCAGTGAGATGCAGAATGATGCGATCGTGGCAGTTATCATCGCAGCGATCCTTATGCTGATCTACATCTGGTTCCGCTTCAGCGATATCCGCTTCGCAACCAGCTCTGTACTTGCACTTCTGCACGATGTGCTGGTAGTACTTGGCTGCTACGCTGTCGTATGGATCTCTGTCGGCAACACCTTCGTTGCCTGCATGCTGACCATCGTAGGTTACTCCATCAATGCAACGATCGTCATCTTCGACCGTATCCGTGAGAACTTACGTGAACAGAAGAAGAATCAGAGTATTGCAGATGTTGTAAACTTAAGTATCACACAGACACTTACACGAAGCATTTATACTTCTGTTACGACCTTTATCACCGTAGCGATCCTCTACATCCTCGGAGTAAGCTCCATCCGTGAGTTTGCACTTCCGCTGATGGTAGGTATTATCTGCGGCGGCTATTCCTCAGTATTCATCACCGGACCGCTCTGGTATGTGATGAGAACCAAGGTTGGCAAGAAGAAAAATTAAGTAAGATGTTAAACAGAGAAAGGCTCAAACCCTTAGGGTTTGGGCCTTTCTCTGTTTAACGCAAATTGCAAAGCAGACTGCGAATGTCCACTTATTTGAAATCAGAAATCAGCAGGGGAAGTGACCTATAGCGAGGAAATGTGAAAACAGGTCAAGAAAATCTGACCGGAAAGTGACCTATATCGAAGAAATGGGAAATCAGGTCAAGAGAA
>JAUNAF010000077.1 GCA_030527715.1 Eubacteriales bacterium | reverse complement strand
ATCAAGCTGAAAATATTGTTTTCAATTACCGGTTTACTGGTAATTCACGTATAAACTTGGGATGTTATGCAGTGATACATTATTCATAGGCAAGACCCTGATAATCAATAATATTACTATGACTATAACAATTCTTCTTGCGGTTTCAACTTTTTGCAATATTTTATCTAAAAGGACTTCATATATTCAAAAACCTCACCAATATCACTGTTTAGACAGATCGATCTGGATTTGATTTCCACCGGTGCAGCTGCCTGACCATAGTTGATACATGCATAGACTGCATTCGGATTCTTGTATACTGCCTGCCAGAACGGGTATTTGATGATGCCCGGGGTGTTGCCTCCGATTCCCAGTTCCAGATAAACGATCTTCTGATCTGCTTCCCCTTTGGTCGGCTCTGCAACATTTACAAAACCAAAAGCACCTGAGACGCCATGATGTGAGAGGAAGGACGCAAATCGGTTCTTTGCAGCATACCAGCCTTCATCCTCTACAAAAGTATCATCTGCACGAAGATTCATGCTCATTGGCTTTCCGCATACCGGACAGGTCGGAATCAGTTCTTCCGGAACAGTCATTTTGAGACTGCCGTCCTCCGGCAGTACAAGGTCGCCGTTTTCCGCGATCGTAAATCCCTGTGCGAGAACCATCTTCTTTACGACCTCTTCATTATCATAGGTTTTATCATGGCACGGCTCGGAGCACTGCCACAGACCATAGTCACCCTGCGTATAGAACATTCTCTGCTTGTCAAAACCTGCTCTCTGGAAACAATGATCCACATTTGTCGTCAGAACAAAATAGTCTTTCTCCTTCACCAGTTCCAGTAAGTCTTCGTATACCGGCTTCGGCGCCTTCATATATCGATTCAGATAAATATTTCTGCTCCAGAATGCCCAGAACTCATTCAGCGGACGATCACCCACCATGAATCCGCCGGAATATTCATCCGGATAGTGGTATTTTGCAACAAAGTCAGCAAAATACTTCTGAAAACGCTCCCCGCCATATCGGAATCCTGCAGAGGTCGAGAGTCCGGCACCTGCACCGATGACGACTGCATCTGCATTTTCGATCTCCTTCTTTAATTTTGCAATTACTTCTTCTGTATTTTCATTTATCTGCTTTTTTCTGAAAAACATTTCAATCTTCCTCCCCTGCGGCATCCGGCTTTAATTTCCCAATAAACTTCTGTAGATCTCAAGATCGATATCCTTGAATACATTGAATACGACATCGATCCTGCTGCCTGTCTCTACTTTGTAATCTCTGACAGTCTGTACGGCTACCTCTGCTGCCTGATCATTCGGATAATGAAACTCTCCGGTCGAAATACAGCAGAATGCAATACTTTTTATGCCATGCTCCTCTGCTGCCTCAAGACAGGATCGGTAGCATGATGCCAGTAAGCGTTCCTCTCTTCTGGTCACCTTTCCATAGATGATCGGACCAACGGTATGGATGACATAATCACTTGGCAGATTGTATGCCGGTGTGACCTTGGCTTTGCCGGTCTCCTCCTCATGCCCCTGTCTGACCATGAGATCTCTGCATGCGCTGCGCAGCTGAATACCTGCAAATGTATGAATGCAGTTATCGATACACTTATGATTCGGGTAGAAGCATCCGAGCATCTGTGAATTCGCTGCATTTACGATCGCACCGACCTTTAAGGAACTGATGTCACCCTGCCAGAGATAGATGCCTTCTTCCATCGGTGTCAGATCCTGATAATCCGTGATACCCTTTAACCGGTTCTCCTCCTGCAGATATTCATCCTGGATACGGAGAAATTCCTCCGGCACCTCCTTGGGCATTCTGATGTTGAATAAAGAGCGAAGCAGCATCTTCTGCTCTTCACCTGCGGCTGGTACAACCAGATCTTTATACTGCTCTGTTTCATTTAATAAGAATCTAATCAAATACTGTCTTCTCTCTGCCTGTGTCATAGTCAGCCACCTCCAAATAACATTTATTTGTTGTAATCACTTTTGTTACCATCAGAATAGCACTCCTTTGTTGTAATGTCAATAGTTACATTTGTATTTTTTAAAAACCTGTGATTCCGTCTTCACGGTTTCACAGGTTCTGCAATCATTCCTTTTACAGCTTTTTATACACTCTGCCGGACAGTTCTCCGCACATCTTCCGCAATGCAGACAGTGATTCTGATCGATCACTGCTGCTCGTTTGCGATAAATCTCTGCGTATCGCTGACCACATCTGCAAGTGTGATCTCTCTCATCTTTTCTTCCATGGCATTCTGAATAGAGAACAGCTTATCATCTAAGCCGGCATGAATATTTCTGCCGACCGGACAGGCGGTATTCGGATTTTCATGAAAATGAAACAGCTGATTGTTTTCCAGCGGCTCCACTGCATTGAAAATATCCAGCAAAGTGATCTGATCCATCGGTCTGGCGATCGCCATTCCGCCGGTACCTCTTTTTACCTCGATCAGTCCGGCACCCTTCAATGCCTGCATCGTTCTTCTGATGATCACCGGATTTACATTGACACTTCCTGCCAGAAAATCACTTGTTACCTTGTATTCATTCTGAAATGTATCGATTGCCGTCAAAACATGGATGGCGATCGTAAATCTGCTTGAAATCTGCATAGCTTTCTCCTCCCTCTTTCCGATGATCATATCACATCTTTATTGTAATTTCAATAGTTACATTAAATTTTCTCGTTTAACACATGGAGTTTGACATATGGAATTGAAGAAGGTATATTTAAACGTGGTAAAATCTAAATTATTATTGTACTGCCGCATACTGCGGCGGAATGGAGCTCTTATATGAAAAAACCTAATAAAATACAGACAGTACTCTCTGTCGCTGCCTGCAAACTGACACGTTTTATTCTCAGAAAAACCGGAAAAGGCGGCACTGCAGTTCCTGGTATTGTCGCTATGAAAGTGGCAAAGAATATCCTCGCAGCTGTATCGGACGGCATGGAGATCGTTGTCGTAACCGGTACCAACGGAAAGACTACCAGCTGCAACATGGTAGAACATGCGATCACAAACGGCGGCAAGGAATGCCTCTTAAATAAGTCCGGCGCCAACCTGCTGCACGGCATTGCCTCTGATCTGATCTGCAATGCCACCTGGACAGGCAAGCCAAAGACCCACTATGCGGTTCTGGAGTGTGATGAGGCTGCGTTAAAACAGCTCGTGCCTTTCATCTCTCCGAAAGCCATTGTCGTGACCAACCTGTTCAGTGATCAGGTAGACCGTTACGGCGGTGTCCAGAATACCTTAAAGGAAGTAAGAGAAGGCGTGAAGTGCAGCCCGAGATCCATCCTTGTTCTGAATGCCGAGGAACCGCTGTCCGCTTCTCTGGCCCTCGATGTTCCAAACAGAGTCGTATGGTATGGACTGGATGCTTCTGTCGGAGTGCAGGGAAATATCGATCTTTCCGATGCCGGCTGCTGCCCGAAGTGCGGAGGTGCCTATGAGTATGATTATCATATTTATGCACATCTCGGCGGATTCCGCTGCCCGAAATGTGGATATCAGCGTCAGACTCCGGATGTCGCAGTGACTTCCATCGATAAGGTATCTTCCAGCGGAAGTACGATTCACTTAAAGGTAAATGGAAAGACTCAGGAAGTACAGGTAGCTCTTCCAGCTGTCTATAACATTTACAATGCAGCAGCAGCGGTTGCGGCTGCAAAGGCCATGGATCTTTCCGTACAGGCTGCGATCGACTCACTGTCCAGCGTCAAGTCTTCCTTTGGACGACTTGAGACCTTTGATCTGAAAGGCAACCGTCTTCAGATGATCCTTGTAAAGAATCCTGCCGGATGCAATCAGGCATTCTCCTACATCACCGGTTTCGATGAAGAATTTACCGCAGTTCTCTGCCTGAATAACCGAACCGGAGACGGACATGATATCTCCTGGATCAATGATACGGACTACGAAAAGCTCTGCAGTGATCCTCATGTAAAGAAAATTTATGTAGCCGGCGACTGTGCTGAAGAATTATCCCAGCGTCTGAAAAAAGCCGGTGCCGGCGATGATCTTCAGGAAGTGGTTACAGACTATCAGGAACTTCTGAAAAAGCTTCTGAAAGAAACCTACCCGATCTATGCACTACCGAACTATACCTCGATGATGGAACTTCGTCAGGTACTGAATCAGGAAGCCGGAAACAAGGATTTCTGGGAATAAAGCAGGTCGGCTCCTTAAAGACCTTTTTTCTTCTTCGCGGAAGGAATGATCTCCTCATGGAAGAAGTAATTTACGACGATCGGCGGCTCCTCAAACGGTCGTCTGATCGAGTCATCATCACGAACATAGAGAAGTCCCTGCTCTTTTGTAAACTCTCTCATCTGGGCATCCAGCTCTGACCAGTATGTGCGATCTTTTTTGAGATAGATCGCTTCGTACAGCGGCATCAGATCCGGATGCTTTTCTTTGATATAATCCAGGATCACTTTCTTATATCCGCCTCGAAGATTTAAATTTTCCAGCCACACCAGGTTGCACTGATCCTTTGCACGAAGAATAATCTCTTTCAGATCTGTAATTCCCGGAAAAATCGGTGAGATAAAGCAGGTCGTTCTGACTCCAGCGTCGTGAAATGCTTTCATCGCTGCCAGTCTCCGCTCGATACTGACTCCCTTGTCCATATCGTTTTTGAAGTCCTCATCCAGCGTATTGATGGACCATGATACTCTCGCATTCGGAAATGTCCTGATCAGATCCAGATCTCTTACCACCAGATCAGATTTTGTGGAAATGCTGACTGTACATCCACTGCCCTGCATCTGTTTTAAGAGGGTTCTGGTGCGCTCATATTTCTCTTCCAGCGGCTGATACGGGTCTGTTACGGATCCGATGAATAACTCTTTACCGGCATATTTCTGCGGATTCCTGATCTCCGGCCAGTTCTTCACATCCACAAATGTGCCCCATTCTTCCTCATGCCCGGTAAATCTCTTCATAAAAGAAGCATAGCAGTATTTACAGGCATGCGCACATCCGCCATAGGGATTCACGGAATAATCTGCGACCGGCAGATTTGATTTTGTAAGAACACTCTTTGTTTCAATTTCTTTGACCACTAAATTATTGTCGCACATTTTTATTTTTTCCTTCCACACTCTTCATGCGGAATCTCTGCCATTGCAGTTTCCAGATTATTTAATACTCTTCCAAGATAAGATTCCAGCTGTTCGATCTCACTGTCCTCGAAGCCGTCATAGAAGATGCTGCTCAGTCTGTCACTGATCTGATTGCCGACCTCTTCCTGTTCGATCCCGATCTGTGTCAGGTCGAACCATTTTTTTCTCCTATCCTTCTCATCCTGAACACTTGTTACCAGCTTCTGCTCTTCCTCTAATCGTTTCAGCATTAGTGTAAGTGTACTGTTTGCAAGACCGGTCACCTGTGCAAGCTCTGATGCTGTCTGAGGTCTTTTATCCCACAATGCAGAAATGATCTTTCCCTGTTCCGCATTGTAACGTGCCCTTCCGTCATTAGCCAGCAGTCTGTTAAATAATCTTCCGTTGAGCAGATGAATCTTCAGTGTCAGATATCCTCCGTTTTTCGTAGTCGCCATTCATTCATTTCCTTTCCTTTTGAGTCAGTTTCACTGCTTCGCATCGGAAGCATGGAACATCTTTACACCGGATATATTACTATATAAAATTATTTAAGTCAATTCTTTTTATATAAAACTATATTGACTTTTCTTTTTACAAGGAGTAGCATCGATATCAGAAGGAAAATCAAGAACCGGAAGGAGCAAACAGCATTGACTTTGAAAGAAAAACTTCTTGCCTACGCGCATGAAACCTATAAAACCGAACCTGATCACCCGTTTCAACGCTTTCCGACCTGTGCAGCGCTTCGACATACGGATAATCACAAAATCTATGCCATGTTCATGGATGTGCAAAGAAAAAAACTGGAACAGTCCGACGATCCGGAAGAATATGTTGATATCCTGAATATCAAAGTGGAACCGGAACTGAAAATGATGCTCTCCGGACAGAAAGGCATTCGTTCAGCCTATCATATGCATGCCGGAAACTGGATCACTGTCCTGCTGGACGGAAGTGTATCCATCGATAAAATCATCCCTCTCCTTGACCTGAGCTATGACCTCACTTCCGGAAAATCAAAAAATGGCAAGCCCCATAATCCATACTGGATCGTGCCTGCCAATTTAAAATATTATGATATAGAGAAAGCGATCGCTGATGGAGATGGAGAATTTCTCTGGAAACAGAGTAATTCCATCCATGTCGGAGACACCGTCTATCTTTATGTAGCTGCCCCCGTATCTGCGATCCGTTATGAGTGCAAGGTGCTGGAAGCTGATATTCCCTATCCTTATTCAGATAAAAATGTCAGCATGACAAAGGTCATGAGACTGCGCCTTCTGAATACCTTTGCAGCTGACATCTTTTCCATCAGTACACTTCGGTCTCATGGCGTCACAACTGTGAGAGGCCCGAGAAGCGTGCCGGCTTCTCTTTTAGATGAGCTACGACGGTATGCTGACCCGTTGTTTCTTAAGTAAAACAAATTCTGTACTGATCAGTGCGATCGATATGAAAAAACAGATACTGTCTGAAACAGCCCCTGCATATAAAATCCCATAAATTCCTTTTTTCATCGGAATTGCCAGAATAAGTGAGATCGGGATCAATAACAGCACCTGTCTCAGAAGTGCCAAAACCGTCGCTTTCTTTACCTTTCCCAGTGCCTGTATCGCTGTACTGCAAGTCATTTCCAATGCATTCAAAGCAATCACCATTAAAAATGAATGACACATCAGTACAGCAAATTCCATGAATAATTCATAATCTGCATCTTCTGCCGTGATGAACATCCCTGCAAGTTGTCTCGGAAAGAAGAAGAACATCGCGTTGAATAACAGGCCGACGATCATATTTACCACAATGATCATTTTCAGGCATTCGCTTACCCGACTGTATTTTTTTGCTCCATAATTATAACCAATGATCGGCTGTGCACCGATGGTAATTCCCAGGACAGTAGAAATGAACAGTGTATTTATTTTCTGCAGTACTCCATATAATGCAAGCGGAATATCTGCTCCAAATTTAGAGGCGGCTCCAAATTTTGTCAGAACATTATTCATGAATACAAACAGTACAAGAACCGTTGCCTGAGTAATAAAGGAGGAAAGTCCCAATGCCAATGTATTCCAGATATCTGAATCGATCTTAAACTGCTCTCCTGTAAGTCTGATTGATTTGAATTTCCTGATATAAGCGGCTGCCATTACAGCTGTGACCACCTGCCCGATCACTGTCGCTAAGGCACCTCCCTTTACACCCATGTGAAAACCAAAAATAAGCACAGGATCCAATACCAGATTGATCACTGCTCCGATCAGCAGCATATTCATAGAATATCTCGGTGATCCATCTGCACGAATGATATTGGCTAACGCACTGTAAAAAATCATAAATGGTGCGCCAAGAATAATGATTCTTCCATAATCGATCGCATAGCTGTAGACATTCTCCGTACAGCCAAAAAGCATAACGATATCAGGAAGCAGAATAAATGAAACGATCGCCAAAACAATGGCTGTAATGATCGTAACCGTAATTGCCTGACCGACACTTTTCGCTGCCTTATCCTTCTGGTCTGCACCGAGTTTCAATGATAATCCTGCAGCCGCTCCGTTTCCGATCAATCCGGCCACTCCGTTAAAAATAAGCACCAGCGGAAATATTACATTTGTTGCACCGTTTCCAAAGGTACCTACTCCTTTTCCGATAAAAATCTGGTCCACGATATTGTATACCGAATTGATCAGCATACTGATCACACACGGAATACAAAACGTTAATAATAATTTTTTTATATTCTCTTTCCCTAAATCCAGGTCTTTCATCTTTCCTTCTCTCCTTATTTTTCTGCTGCATCCATACTGCTTTCGATTGCAGCGCTCTATAAAATAACATATAATAGCATGGAAAACCAAGACATATGTCCTGTTAGGAGAATAAAATGAAGGCAATCTATGAATCTGACAAAATATATCAAATCATTGATCAGACAGATATTGATCACTATTTTTCCGAAATACCAGGCTCCCTTCATATCCTGCAATACGAAGCCGGTGAGACGATCTCTTCCGCTTCGACATCGGAAAATTTATTTCAGATACTGGTCAGCGGTACTGCTTCCATCTTTTATATCAGAGCAGATGGAAATGTATACTCGCTCGCTCATTGTCAGGGTTCCTATATTATTGGTGAAAGTGAATTATTTTTCGAACAGGATCCCAATGTTTTTGCAACTGCCGGAACAGAATGCACCTGCATTGCAGTCTCTATTAAACAGGACGGCGAACAATTGTTAAATGATGCTGCTTTTCTCCGTATCATTGCCAATGCACTCGCAAGTAAACTGCGGATGATATCAAATCTGAATGCCGTATCCAGCTCCCTGAAAGAGCGCGTTACCAACTATATTACCTACTACTGCGAAAATCATATTCTGTCAGGGGTGGAACAGACCGCCTGGAGACTTCACTGCAGTCCCCGTCAGCTGCAGCGAATACTGAATGAGCTTGTCAGCGAAAATAAAATCGTTAAAACAGGAAAGGGAACATATGCCTTGATATGCCCCCTCAAATAATTCCTATTTACCAATCATAGCCGTCAGCTGCTGCTCATCCAGTGGTGTATCTGAATAAATCATATATCCATAGGTTCCATCGTCCCAGCTTGCGATCTGATATCCGGTGTCATTTCCCTTTAATGTTACCTTGATGCCGTCTACATTCACAGTTTTTTCGACACTGTAGGTCTCATAGTGGCCATTGTTTCCACCGATTTCCGTATTTTTACTATAGATCACCTGCTGGCTGTCATTCCGATAAGTGATCTCTGCTCCATCGGAATAAGCCATATAGGTTACCTGAGATGCCTCAAACGGCAGCTTATGGATCCCCTCAACGTCAAATCCCACGTTCTTTGCCAATTCTTCCAGCGATGCAGTCTCCACAGGCGCTGTTACTGTAAGTTCCACCTTCTCGGGGGGTTCTGTTGTTTGAGATATCTTCGTGAAATTCTCTACTGCAAAGGCTCCGACCACAGCCAAAACAACTGCTGCTGCAATAGAACCGTATTTTCTCCTGTTTGCAAACGGTACCGTCTTACTGTGCGACGTTTCTCTGCCGGCCTGATCCTGAATATTTGACAGAATACGGTCTCTCATCTCCGGCGTCACTTCCACTCTATCCATAATCTGCCCATACCTATTCTTCAAAATCGTACTCCTCCCTGAGAACCTTCTTCAGCTGCTCTCTCCCTCTTTTGAGATCGGATCGCACTGTGCTCTCCTTCCTGTCCAAAACATCTGAGATCTGTTTTGTGGAAAGTCCTTCATAGTAAAACAAATGAATCACTTCTCTGAATTTGTCCGGAAGTTCTTTGACTGCCTCCCATAAAAAAGAGAGATCCTCCCGCTCTTCCGCCACAAGTTCTTCATTTAATTCATCGACGTTCCGAACAGAGTTGTACTTGATCCTGTTTTTGCTGAGATTACCTGCAACTTTAAGAAGCCATGCCTTTTCATGTTCGTCCTCCGCAAATGAAGGTGCCGTTTGCAGAAATTTTATGAGCGTTTCCTGCAGTATCTCCTCTGCATCACTCATGTTGTGAAGATAGGAATATGCCAGACGCAAGATCATATTTCCATAACGGTCCATAATAAGTTCTGCTCTGGCATTGAGATCACCTGCAGAGACAGACCGTCCTTCCCCGCTGTCAGACCTCGCCCCCGCTCCTGCAACTGTCTTTGCCATCCGCCTGACCTGGGCGAATAATGTTCTCAACCACGGTACGATCTGCCATTGTTTCGGCATCTGTATGTATAATACTTGCTGCATTTTCTGCCACTCCGCAATTTGTGTTTTACTGAATCTTCGATACCAATTCTTTTAAGGAATCCTGTGTCAGTCCATCTGTAGATCCTACAGAATAGTTGTAATTGTCATCTGCCCATACAGCTGTATAAATTTCACCTTCACTGCCGGATGCTGTTATCTTCTGACCATTGACGTCAAACTCATTCTTTTCCGCATATTCTGTATAGTCACCGCTGATATCTTTTACTCCGTCTGATCCCATCGCCTCTTTACGGATCACGAGTTCCTTCTCATCCTGTGAGTAGATCACCTGAATCATTTTATCCTCAAGATCAAGAACTGAAATATTCTTCTCTGTATACCCATCCACCGTGTCCGGTGCTGTCATGGTAAATCCTGCGATATCTTTTGCTGCATCCAATGACGCAGCCTCGACAAAATCACTTGGAATCTGCACGATCTCAGTTTCCGTTTTTGCTTCACTCTGTATCTTCTGATCGTCTTTTGAGGCTCCACATCCAACTGCAGATACCGCCATTATACCCATCATTGCAATCACTAATAATTTCTTCATTGTATTTTCCTCCTCATATCCGTTATTTCAGAAACTGTATTTGCCTCTCTAACCTGTACACAACTGAGGATCGTAAAATGTTGCAATTTTTTTCAGTTTTTTTATTTCCCAAAATTGCAATAACAAGTTGCACACTTTTGCTCCACACCACACCTGT
>JAUNAF010000076.1 GCA_030527715.1 Eubacteriales bacterium | reverse complement strand
GCCCGGATCTACCTTACCCGGATTTTCCCTTGCAGGAACAGACCTTTTTACGGTAACAGTACATTTATATTTCTTTTTTCCGTACTGTGCAAAAATGACCGCCTTACCAGCTGCTTTTGCTGTGATCTTTCCTTTTTTGTTGACAGCCGCAACATTCTTGTTGGTGGTTGTCCATTTGATCTGCTTCGGTTTGATCTTTTTGCTGCCCTTTTTCAGAACCAGAGTTCTCTTTTCACCTACTGTAAGAGTGAGCTTCTTTTTTGAAAGCTTGATCTTTGCAGCCTGTGCACTGACTCCTGCTGTCGTGCAGAGGGTGAATATCAACACCAGCATCATCAGGACAATTCTTGTACCTCTCTTGCAATGCTTCATCCTACCATCCTCCTGTCTTTTGTATATTTTTCGATATAGCTCTATTATATTCCATCTGCACAAATAATTCCCCATACAAAAGTACAGTTTCGGTCAGAATTCATGACAAACGATCATTAAATATCTGCATCTTTTACCGGCAGTACCAGCCGGTTCTGGATCGCCAGTACCATCAGCTCTGTCTTATTTCTGCATCCGGTCTTCTGACAGATATTTTTCAGATGATATTTTACGGTCGTTTCCTCAATGCACATGGTCTCCGCCATCTTTCTGATGCTGATGCAGCGCACCAGCTGATAGAGTACTTCCTTTTCCGTACCCGTGAGCTCATGAAAGGAAATATCTCCGAGTACCACATCCGGATTCTGCTTGGGCCAGTAGTTCTCTCCGCTGACAGTGCGGTCCATCACCTCGATCAGCTCGACCGGACTCTGATCCTTGAACCAGAAGCTGTCTGCTCCAACTGCTCTTGCCTCCTCGATCGCATGCGGATCTGAATAGGAGGTGACTATGATGATCTTTGTCCTGGGGCAGTATTTTTTGATTCTTCCAGCAGCTTCTATTCCACTCTCATTTTTCGCTGTATTGATATCCATCAGCACAAGATCGACACGCCTGGATCTGCAGATCATCTCCGCATCGGCAGCATTTGTGATCGCATCGAGCAGAAGGTAACGGTCTCCCGCCGCCTCGATATCTGCGCGAAATGCTTTTCGGATATTTCTCTCATCATCTACGATCAATACTCTCGTCATCGACTCACCTCTTTCCTTCCGTATCCATGCCGTCTATATCCGGCAGTTCTATCCTCAGACAGAATTTCGGAAGGCTGTCCACATACATCCTTCCTCCGCCTGCCCGGATCCTCTCTCTCAGGGAAGAAAGTCCTCCCCCTTCCACGATCTCCTTTTCCGGAGCTTTTCCGTCGTTTGTAAAGAAAACCGTCATCTTACCGCCGCTTCTTTCGATCGTAAGATCCAGCCGCGATGCCTCCGCATGATGCAGTGCATTGGTCACACATTCCCTCAGGGCAACCACGATCAGATAGCGCAGTTCCTCATTCTCCGGAAATTCTCCGTGCTGCAGTATCTTCAGCCCAATGCTTTCTGCGATCTTCACCACCATCTCATAGGCATCCGGTTCATCCTCTGCTCCGACCTCTCCCTGAAGTTCGGAAAGGCTCTCTCTCCACAGCGCTGTCAGCTCCTCCTTGGTCTGCCCCGGCTGTTCCTGCATCAGATACTGTCTGGCAGAGAGCAGACAGTTTCCCATTTTATTGTGAACACGCATCTTTGCATCCAGGATCTCCTGCTGTCTGGTAATATCTGCCGTGTTCGCTGTGATGTTCTTTACCCGCTGTATCATCTCCTGCAGTTGCTCATTGCCGTCCTCGATCTCACTTCGCACCTGATACAGTTCTGTCAGATCCGTAGCGACAAACAGCACGCAGTTTCCCAGATCCTCGATGTTCTCCGAAGATCTCTGAAATTTCCAACAGGATCCGTCAGCAAATCGATACAGCCACCTTACTCTGTTCTCATCGGTCTTCTGCATAGTGCAGTGCTCATCCAATACCCCTTCGAGCTCTGACTGCATCTGAAGATCCCTTCCTGTCATTCCCCAGAACAGTTCCTGCATTCTGGCATTGCAAAGGATCGGCAGTCCCCTTCTCGTAAAATAGACGATTCCTGCCGGCAGAGTATCCACGGCCTCCTTGACCGATTCTCTGGTCAGGATCCTCTTTCCAAGTCTGATCTCCCGGCAGATTCCCAGAATCGTATGAATGCTGAGCAGAACGCACGGTATCAGAAGACACAGTATCGGACATCTGCCGATCAGATTTCCCGCTCGATGTCTCGCATCTGATATAAAGGGCAGCACGGAAAATACCAGGACCGTCATCGGAATATTGCAGTATCCCTCACAATTTCGTCTGTGATAAAACAGAAGGATCAGATAGGAATACTGGCAGAGATTCAAAACCAGAAACAGAACACTTACCAGTGTCTGAGCAGTCATTCCGATATCATCATACCTCATCATCGCTGCCGCCTCCTTTCTGTTTCAGATAAAAGGACAGCAGATAGGCATCTTCGTCCTCATGTTCTGTCTCGAACCCCTCACTGAACTGCAATTCCTCTGCATTCTTCAGAGACAGATTCATATAGAGTGCAAAGCAGTCTCCTTCTTTTCGCACGATGACTGCCAGTGCCAAAAGTTTTCCGAGCGTCTGCTCCACCACACTCTCAAACCGGTCATAGAGGATCGTGATATCTTCCAGGGCAAAGAAACCTCTGATCTCCGCCTCATAGCTGCAGCTCACACCGGTCCTCTCCAACGCCGAAAGTGATTCTCTCAGGCAGTAGCGCAGCTCTGCTCCGCGGATCTTCTGCTGTATCTCAGAGATAAACAGCAGATTGTTTCTCCGCTTAAAGTATGCTGCATAGACCATCAGCTCTGCCAGGACCTGCTTTTCCTCTGTCGGATCATCCGTCTCCGAAAATCTTTCCAGCAGATCTTCCATCTTTCTGAGCTGTCCCGCAGTCTGCTCCTGCATCTGTGTATAGAGATGATTTGCCTCCTCCAGGCGTGTCTTTTCCTGATTCACCCGAAGCTCCTCCACCTGGATCGCATGGCTTTCCTCCAGAGATTCTCTGATATCCTGCAGCTCTGCAATGTCTTCCATTATCGCCGAAACATCTTCCTCCCAGTAAACACAGCCTCCCCGGATATCGGAATGCTTCAGCCTGGTTCTCTTTCTTTCCGTGTCCTCCGGCGCGATCTCTCCATGCTGCAGTCTCTCTGCAAGCTTGCGTCCTTTCCGGCTGAAGATCGACGGATGCTGTTTCAGATCAGTGATACATACCGGAAACAGTGCTGCCTCAAACAGTTCTCCGTAATACAGATTTGTCTGGATCAGACCGTTTGCGATACAGCACTCATAGGTCGCAATGACCAGACAGCAGACAGACACGGTCATATCGTAGGCATATTTCTTAATAAACGGTGCCTGCATGGTGTAAGCTGCCAGATAGCCCACTGCGGCAATGATCGGAAGCAGCGGGAGCAGCAGCACCCTTCGCCGCTTCGGTACCCTGCAGCGATACAGCATGATGCCAAAAGCAAGCAGAATACAGACAGCCTCACATACAACAATGGCATAGTAGCCTGCACCATAGCTGTACTTTGAATCTGAAAAGACTTTTGCTCCCTCAGGAAAAATAAATACCTTCTGATGCAGATCATTTGTCAGCACAACCATCTGAGCAATGATCGTCATTGCCGTCAGACCATGTGCCCAGTACGGAAGCCGAAAATCCTTCTGTCTTCCCAGCGAAAGTGATGCAAATACCGCAACCAGCGGGATCATCAGCATCGGAACATAGTACAGATACCAGAGATATCTTCCTATTACAACAGAACTTGTAAAATTATGCTTGACCATGCGCAGCAGCATCCAGACAACCATCAGAGCGGTCTCACAGGTCAGATACTTTCTGATCAGCACCGCATTCAGCCGATATCGCACAGAGAATCCCCATGCCGTAAATATCGCCATATAGATCGATGCTCTCACAATATACAGAAAATTATAGTAGAGGTTTCCATTGTTTGCCTGCATGTGTCCGATATAAACTGCTGTCAGATGCAGAATCAGAAGCAAAATACAGCCTCTCTGGATCTTTTTTCTCCGCACGGCCGGATCCTCCTTTCCCCGTATTTACCTGCAGATACGCAAAAAAGCCCGTTTCCGGGCTTTTTATCAGAGCATCACGCCGATCAGGTGCACGATAAATGCTGCGATCCACGCAATTGCACATTGTATAAGAACTACGAACACTGCCCATCTGCTTCCGAGTTCTCGCTTGATGGAAGCGATCGCTGCAACACACGGAGTGTACAGCAGACTGAAGGCCAGCAGTGCTGCGCCTGCTGCAGTACTGTATACAGTCGCAACAGCAGCAGAAGAACCGTACAGAACGGTCAGGGTCGCAACCACACTCTCCTTCGCGATAAAGCCGGTGATCAGAGAGGTCGCGATCTTCCAGTCTCCCAGTCCCAGCGGAGTGAACAGTGGTGCCAGCACGCCGCCCAGCAGCGCCAGGATACTGTCCCTAGAATCCTCCACCATTTGCAGGCTCGGATTAAAGCTCTGCAGGAACCAGATCACGATCGTTGCGACAAAAATTACGGTAAAGGCTCTGGTCAGGAAATCCTTCGCCTTATCCCAGAGCAGATGTGCCACATTCTTTGCTCCGGGCAGTCTGTAATTCGGCAGCTCCATAACAAATGGAACCGCATCTCCCTGAAACAGGGTACTTCGGTAGATCAATGCAGTCAGGATACCGACCACGATACCTCCGAAGTAAAGGATCACCATCACCAGTCCTGCATACTTCGGGAAGAAGGCACTCGCAAAGAAACCATAGATCGGCAGCTTTGCGGTACAGCTCATAAACGGTGTCAGCAGAATCGTCATTCTGCGGTCTCGCTCTGACGGAAGGGTTCTGGTCGCCATGACACCCGGCACCGTACATCCGAAGCCGATCAGCAGCGGAACGATGCTTCGACCGGACAGTCCGATCTTGCGAAGAAGCTTATCCATGACAAAGGCCACTCTGGCCATATATCCGCTGTCCTCCAGCATGGACAGGAAGAAGAACAGGGTAACGATGATCGGAAGAAAACTCAGCACACTTCCGACACCCTCAAAAACACCGTCAATGATCAGGGAATGCAGTGCCTCATTTACATTTGCCGCTGTCAGCAGGACATCCACCTGTCCGGTCAGCCAGCTGATCAGATCCGCCAGACGATTCTGCAGCCATGCCCCGATGACATTGAAGGTCAGATAAAACATCGCTGACATGATCAGGATAAAGCTCGGGATCGCGGTATACTTTCCGGTGAGGATCCGGTCGATCCTCTGGCTGCGCAAATGCTCTTTGCTCTCCCTCGGCTTGATCACGGTCTGCTCACAGATTTTCAGAATGAATGAGAAACGCATATCTGCGATCGCTGCCGCGCGGTCCAGACCTCTCTCCTCCTCCATCTGTACACGGATATGTTCCAGCATATCCTTCTCATTTCCGGTAAGCGCCAGACGCTTTTCCATGTTTTCATCGCCCTCAGCGAGTTTGGTCGCTGCAAAACGCACCGGAATGTCTGCTCTCTTTGCATGATCCTCAACCAGATGCATGATTCCGTGAAGTGCGCGGTGTACTGCTCCGCCATGTTCACTCTGGTCACAGAAGTCCTGACGTCCCGGCCCCTCCTGATATTTTGCGACATGGACTGCATGCTGCACCAGCTCATCGATACCTTCATTTTTGGCTGCTGAGATCGGAACGACCGGGATACCCAGCATCTGCTCGAGCTCATTGACACGGACAGAACCGCCGTTCTCTCTGACCTCATCCATCATGTTCAGAGCGAGCACCATCGGAATACCCAGTTCCATCAGCTGCATGGTGAGATACATATTTCTCTCACAGTTGGTCGCATCCACAATGTTGATGATGCCTTTCGGTTTTTCATTCAGAACAAAGTCTCTGGTCACCAGCTCCTCACTGGAGTACGGGGACATCGAGTAGATACCCGGAAGATCTGTGATCAGTGTGTTTTTATAGCCCTTGATCTGACCGTCCTTTCGATCCACCGTAACTCCCGGGAAGTTGCCAACATGCTGATTTGCTCCGGTCAGCTGATTAAACAGCGTCGTCTTTCCGCAGTTCTGATTTCCCACCAGTGCAAAGGTCAGGATCTCATCGTCCGGCAGCGGTGTTTCCTCTTTTTTATTATGATACTTTCCTTCCTCACCAAGTCCCGGATGCGGAATCTGTTTTCCCTCCACATTCTCCTTCTTTGTGCGGCTGTCTTTTACATCTCTGATACCGATCTGCTCTGCTTCCTGCAGACGCAGTGTCAGTTCATAACTGTGAATACGGATCTCCACCGGATCTCCCATCGGTGCATACTTGACCATGGTGATCTCCGCTCCAGGAATCAGACCCATATCCAGAAAATGCTGCCGAAGCTCTCCGCTTCCACCTACTGAGGTGATCTCGGCAGACTTTCCTATCTCCAGATCTCTTAAAGTCATGTTTCTCCCTCACTGACTGAATTCATTGATAATGATATTTTATCACAGCCCTCTTTTCGATACAAGCAAGAGAACGTCCGCCGGACCTTCTCTTTGCATACTGGGCAAAAAAAGAAAGCTGCTGTATTGCTACAGCAGCTCCCCTTTTCAGGAAAAACGAATAACAGCGATAATAAACAAATTTTGTAAAGCGGATTAGTCCATATGAGAGCCGCCGTTGATGTCGATCTCTTCACCGGTGATATAAGAAGCTTCCTCAGATGCAAGGAATACGATGGTATCAGCAACTTCCTGAGTCTCGCCCGGACGTCCCATCGGAATTCCAGCAATGACTGCATCTGCCTGCTCCTTCGGCATGCTCTTCCAGATCTCTGTGTTGATCAGACCTGGGCAAACACAGTTTGTGGTAATACCGTACTGGGAAACCTCACGTGCCAGGTTCTTGGAGAAACCAAGCACTGCAGCCTTGGATGCGGAGTAATGTGCTCCACCGAAGACACCGCCGCCTCTCTTTCCGGATACAGAAGAAAGATGTACGATTCTTCCGTAGTTCTGCTTCTTCATTACCTCTACTACTGCCTGAGTGATCAGGAAGAGACCAAACATGTTTACATTGAAGATGCGCTGGATATCAGACAGGGTCATATCTGCTACAGTTACCTTCTGAGAGATACCTGCATTGTTTACTAGAACATCGATACGGCCGAATTTCTCGACTACATCTTTTACCAGAGCATCTACAGACTCTTTGTCGCAGATATTTCCTGCAACACCGTAAGCCTTGTATCCCTTTGCCTTCATCTCCTCAACATTGGCATCTACTCCTGCCTGATTGATATCACAGAGTACCACAGTTGCACCCTGACGGCCAAAGGTATTGGCGATGGTACGTCCGATTCCCTTCGGTGAGCCTGCTCCGGTTACGATAACGACACGATTATTAAAATCTAACATGATATTCTCTTCCTTTCTTTTCTAAAATTGATTATGGTCTGTTTATGCGTTAATCTCTTTCGCCTTTGCAACAATATTCTCTACAGTAATGCCATTCATAGCCAGCAGTCTCTCGTACGGTGCAGACTGTCCAAACTGATCCTGAACACCGATACGGCGAAGCACGCCCTTGCCATTTTCAGCTACAACCTCTGCAACTGCGCTGCCCAGACCGTTCATGATATTGTGATCCTCTACGGTGATGATCTTGCCGATCTCATCCACACAGGCTTGAACTGCCTCCACATCCAGCGGTTTGATTGTATGCATATCCAGTACACGAGCCTCGATTCCCTGCTCTGCGAGCTGCTTGGCAGCATCGATCGCCAGGCGAACGGTATCACCGTTTGCGATGATCGCAACATCCTTACCGTCACGGATCTGCTTTGCCTTACCGATCACAAATTCCTCATTCTCATCATAGATTACCGGAATCGCATCTCTGGTAAATCTTAAATACATCGGTCCGTCAAACTCTGCTGCTGCTCTGACCAGTTTGCGTGCAGACCAGTAGTCTGCCGGCATGGTAACGGTCATATTCGGAATGGTTCTTAAGATACCCATATCCTCGATAGACTGATGGCTGGCACCGTCATTTGCCGGTGTCACACCGCCGTGTGAGCAGGCAATCTTCACATTCAGCTTCGGATAAGCAATCTCCTGACGGATCATCTCACACATACGCATGGATCCGAATGCTGCGTAGGTAACCACAAACGGAATCTTTCCGCAGGTTGCCAGACCGGCTGCAACACCTGCTGCATTCTGCTCTGCAATACCTACATTGATGTGCTGCTCCGGAAGCGCAGCCTTGAATGCTCCTGTCTTACAGGATTTTCCAATATCTACATCAGCTACCATAATCGCATGGTTCTCTTTGCCAAGTTCTACAATCTCATCACCAAATCCATCTCTGGTTGCTTTCTTAATTACGTCACTCATCTTTTTCTCCTCCTAATTAGCAAGACACATACTGTGCATCCAGTTCCTTGATTGCCTGATTGTACTGCTCCTCATTCGGTGCAACTCCATGCCAGGAGCATACATTCTCCATGTAGGAAACGCCTTTTCCCTTGACAGTGTGACCAAAGATGCATTTCGGTTTTCCATTCTTTGCAGCAACAGCGATATCCATTGCGCATACCATCTGCTTCATGTCATTTCCGTCGATCTCATATACATCGAAGCCAAATGCCTTGAATTTGTTTGCAAGATCCGGTCCCGGCATAACCTCATCGCAGGTACCGTCGATCTGAAGGTTGTTATAATCACAGAACACAATCAGGTTGTCGAGCTGATATTTGTAAGCAGTAGCGCATGCCTCCCAGATTTCACCCTCGTTGCACTCACCGTCTCCTACTGCCGAAAATACTCTGTAATCCTTTTTATCCAGCTTTGCTGCCAGTGCCATGCCGACTGCACATGCAAGTCCCTGTCCGAGAGATCCGGTCGGGATGTCAATGCCCGGGCACTTCATATTCGGATGTCCCTGAAGGATGGAACCTTCCTGGCGAAGGGTATCCAGTACCTCCATCGGGAAGAAGCCTCTCATAGCAAGTGCGGAATACTGAGCCGGGCATACATGTCCTTTTGAGAGGACGAAGCGGTCTCTGTCTTCCCACTTCGGGTTTTCCGGATCTACCTTCATCTCACGGAAATAGCAGGCAGTCATAAACTCTGCTACGGAGAGAGACCCACCCGGATGTCCGGACTGTGCTTTGTAGATCATGGATACCACGTTTTTCTTCAGGTCGATACATTTGTTTTCCAGCTGTGCAATACTTAATTCTTTCATATTGGAATGCCTTCCTTTCCTTTTATTGAAAAATGTACATTAGATTCTATTAGCCAAATCCTCAAGCAATCAGAAGCGAAATGCCCGGGATATAGGTGATCAGCAGCAGTACGATCAGTGATGCTATCAAAAGCGGAATGATGGCCTTTGTGATGGCCTTCAGACTTACATTTGCCACTCCGCAGGCAACATAGAGGTTGACTCCTACCGGCGGTGTATACAGGCCGATTGCCAGATTGACGATCATCACAACTCCAAGATGGATCAGATCAATGCCCAGTTCCTTTGCTACCGGTACAAACAGCGGTACCAGGATGTAAAGAGCAGAGGTGGAATCCAGAAAACAGCCGGCAATCAGCAGGATGATATTGATGATGATGAAGAAAATGATCCTTGATCCGCCAGTCAGAGATACCAGTGCTCCGCTGATAGCCACATCCAGTCTTGCTCTTGTCAGTACATAGGCAAAGAGACCGGCACAGGCTGTGATAAACATGACTGTTGCTGTGGTGCAGGCAGAGTCAATAATGATTGCCCACAGTTCTTTGATTCTTACCGTGCGGTAGATGCAGATACCTACGAACAGTCCGTAGACAACTGCGACTGCCGCTGCCTCGGTCGGTGTGAAGATACCGCCATAGATGCCTCCCAGAATGATGACCGGCATCATCAGTCCCCAGAATGCATCCTTGAATGCCTTCCAGCGTTCCTTGCCGCTTGCCTTCGGAAGGGAAACCAGGTCGAACTTTCTGCCGACGATCAATGCTGTGATACAGAGCCCTACTCCCATCAGAAGTCCCGGAAGAATACCTGCCTTAAACAGTGTTCCGATAGATGCATCTGCGATGGAACCGTAAACTACAAACGTAATGGAGGGTGGTATGATCACTCCTATGGCACCTGCACTGCCCATCAGCGCTGCTGAAAATGCCGGTGAGTACCCGGAGCTGATCATACCGGGTATCAATACAAGTCCGAGTGCTGCTACCGTAGCGGGACCGGAACCTGATATTGCTGCAAAGAAACATGCAACGATGACACAGACTATGGCGAGACCGCCTTTTAAATGTCCCACACAGGCCTCTGCCAGACGGATCAGTCTGGAAGAGATCTGAGCCTTTTCCATAATGTTGCCCGCAAGAATGAAAAACGGGATCGCCAACAGTACAAACTTACTGGTGGATGCTGAGAAAAGCTGCGGCAGACTGCTCATGGTCGTGGAGATCGGATGTCCTGCCCCCTGTACCAGCATCGCTGCCAGGCTCGATACTCCCAGGCAAACTGCAATCGGTGTGCCGATAAACAGTAATACTACAAAGGTGATGAATAATACAGCTGCAGTCATCTATCGGTACCTCCTCATATAATCAAGTGTTTTTTCTTGAAAAATCAAGGTTTTTCAACCT
>JAUNAF010000075.1 GCA_030527715.1 Eubacteriales bacterium | reverse complement strand
TCAAGCAAGCTTGAGCACAAAATCTATCCGAAATCGCATGGCTCTGAATAGATACCATATTTTTACATTGTAACATAGCATATAAAATTACGTAAAGTAAACATTCGCAATCCGCTTCGCTGCCTGCTCATGCGCAGACTGGGAAAAACTTTCTTCTGAATCCGTTGTACATTCCTCACAGCCATGTTAGAATAGAATCATACTATTTCACAATCACAAAAGGGAGGGTTTTCCTATGCAGCACTTTCGTCGGACTGTCTTTTCAGTCTTTTTCTTTTTGTCTCTGCTGCTTGCCTGCAGCGTTCTCGCATCGGCGGCAAAGACAGGTCTGGTCACTCAGAACGGACATACCTGTTTTTACAATGAAGACGGGGAAATGGAAACCGATGCACTGATCACACACAATAATAAAACTTATTATTTTGATGAAAACGGCTGGATGGTCAGAAAACAGCTGTTCCAGTATGATGGCGGAACCTATTATGCTGACCAGTCCGGAGCGATCGCAAAAAATAAGTTTGTCACGATCGGTAAAAAACGTTACTTCTTCAATCAGGAAGGACGCAGAAAGACCGGATGGATCTCCTACAATGAGCATACCTACTATTGCCCGAAAAACGGCGCCATCTATCGCAATACCTGGAAGAAGATCCGCGGTAAATATTATTTCTTCGGTTCCGAATACTATATCCGCAAAAACCGCTGGGTCCGCGGCTATTATGTGGACAAAAACGGCATCCGTGTGAGCAAAACTGCGGTAACTACTCCAAAATCCAAGGTGAAGACCCTCCGTATGACCAACTTCCGTCAGAATCCGGAGCTTCCGACCGGCTGTGAGTCAGTCTCACTTGCAATGCTTCTGAAATATAAGAAATTCTCGATCAAAAAGACGACGATCGCTTACTACTATCTTCCTACCAATGGGGGAAGCAACTTTGTAACCTCCTTTGCCGGCAATCCGCGTTCCGGCGGAGGATGCGGCATCTATGCTCCGGGTCTTCGCATTGCAGCCAACAAATATCTGACTGCAAAAAAATCCAGACTGAAAGCTTACGATCTCACCGGTATGGATTTCAGCGATCTCTATCGTTTTATCGACAGCGGTGACCCTGTGATCGTATGGAACAGCATGCATCTCTGGACACCCCAGCCGTCCTTCTCCTACTTTACACTCGGAAGGAACTGGACCTTTTTCCGCTACGAGCACTGCGTTGTGTTCTGCGGATATAATAAACAGACAGACAAAGTCCTGATCAACGATCCGCTGGACGGCCTTGTGTGGAGAGACCGAGCTGCCTTCGTCCGCATCTACAATCAGATGGGCAAGATGGCGCTGGTCATTAAATAAATAAATAAGATTTCAAAAAAGGAGCCTGTGCTCCATAGATGGAATAATCATCTATGGCACACAGGCTCCTTTACTGTCTGATAAAATTATTTCGTATGTCTTGCTCTTCCGGTATTTACCTTCTTTACGACCTCCGGCTTTGTCGGGATCTCGCCAGCATTTGTCAGGGCGATCTTTGTAAGCATCGGTCCGAACAGCTCATAGATCAGTACTGCGAACAGTGTGATATTTCTGATCAGCAGTCCTGCCTCACCCATGGTCTTGGTTGCCTGCAGGGACATGCCCAGTGCAACTCCGGCCTGCGGAAGCAGTGTAATACCGAGCCATTTCACAATGTTGGCATTACATCCGGTCAGTCTGGAACCAAGTCCGGCACCGAGGTATTTACCCATACTTCTGGTGATGATGTAAAGCAGACCGGCACCTACGATCGCAATATCTGCGAAGACACTGAACTCCAGCTCAGCTCCGCTGAATACGAAGAACAGAATAAAAATCGGCGCTGTCCAGGCGTCTGTCTTTGCCATCAGCTCCTCAGAGAACTTACAGGTATTGCAGAATACGGTACCCAGCATCATGCAGACCAGAAGACTGGAGAATTCCAGCTTCATACCGCCGATCTCGATCGTGTTCATTGCCAGTCCGACTGCCAGGATCACAAAGGTCAGGCAGATGGACAGTCGCTTACTGTTGGAGAAGAAGTACTTCTCGCACCAGGTCAGCAGCGCGCCGAGCAGTGCACCGAGTGCCAGTGAAAGCAGGATCTCAAGAATCGGCTCAACGATCATGGCTGCAATGCTGACGTCTCCGTTTCCCATGGAAGAAACGATCGAGCTGAAGATCGCAAAAACAGCCAGGGCGATCGCGTCATCCAGTGCTACGATCGGAAGCAGGATATCAGTCAGCGGACCGTTGGCCTTGTACTGTCTGACAACCATCAGTGTCGCGGCCGGCGCAGTTGCAGTAGAGATCGCACCGAGCAGCACTGCTGCTTCGATCGGGAATTTATCACCGATCACAAAGTGCAGAAGCACCATGGCAACGGTTACCAGCGTAGTTGCGCCGAGTGCCTCAAAAAATGCAGTGATCGTTGCCTGACGGCCGGTTTTCTTCAGCTGACTGAGACGGAACTCATTACCGATGGAAAATGCGATAAATCCGAGTGCGACCTCGGAGATCAGCTTGTACTGTGTGACATCCTCATGGGAAATAAAGCCGAGTCCCTCGATTCCAAGACGCCCCAGACAGTACGGACCGATCAGAATACCACCGATCAGATAAGCCGTAACTGCAGGAAGCTTCAACTTCTTGATCAGACGTGACATAAGAAGACCTGCCAGAAGGCAGATCGACACGGCATATAAAGATTTCATGACTATCTCCTCTTTCCTTTATAAAAATTTGTGGTAACTATTCAGAGCCTGTCTCGAATATGCTTCGCATTTCCTCGATATGGCTTCATTCCGTATTACCGGAACTCATATTAGCACCATGATTCTAAATGTGCAAGTGCAAAAAACTCCGCAGGTGCGCAACAACGCCCCCTGCGGAGTCTCTCTTTTTCTTTTAGATCCGTGCCGTTCTGTTACTGAACCGTCGGCTCCTCATCCTCAGTTTCTGTCTGAGCACTATTCTGCTCTTCCTTCACCTCAGACTGGATTTCATTCTCTGCCGCTTCTACCGGAGCTTTTTCCTCTTTGGAAGCTTCCTCTTCGACTGGCTGTATATCGTCTTCACTCTTCGGCTCGACATAGATCACGGCATTTTTTTCTTCTTCCTCCACGCGGTGGAAGATCTCCATGAATTCCTTGCCGGTAATGGTCTCTTTCTCGATCAGGAAGTCAGCGATCTTGTCCAGACTCTTGCGATGCTCGCTCAGAAGACGCTTTGCCTCCTCGTAGGATTCTTTGATCACACGTCTTACTTCCTGGTCGATCTCAGCAGCTGTCATATCACTGCAGTTGAGATAATTCTGACCCTCCAGATACTGGTTGGCAGCCGTTTCCAGACTTACCATACCGAACTTCTCAGACATACCGTACTGGGTGATCATCGCTCTCGCAAGCTTCGTTGCCTGTTCGATATCATTTGCTGCACCGGTGGTCACACTGTGAAATACCAGCTCCTCCGCTGCTCTTCCCCCGACAAACTCAACAATTCTCGCTCTGAGCTCTGCCTCAGTGTTCAGATATCTTTCTTCCTCCGGAACATTCATAACATAGCCGAGCGCTCCCATGGTACGCGGAACGATCGTGATCTTCTGTACCGGCTCAGAATCCTTCTGCAGAGCGCTCACCAGAGCATGTCCCACCTCATGATAGGAAACAATACGGCGCTCTTCCTTGCTCAGGATCTTGTTCTTCTTTTCCTTACCTACGAGTACTACCTCGACAGACTCAAACAGATCCTTCTGGCTGACTGCGTTTCTTCCATTCTTAACCGCAAGGATCGCTGCCTCATTGATCATGTTGGCAAGGTCGGAACCTACGGCACCGGAAGTGGCAAGTGCGATCGCCTCCAGGTCTACGGTCTCATCCATATGTACATTCTTGGAATGCACCTTCAGGACATCGATTCGTCCCTGAAGATCCGGCTTGTCTACGATGACGCGACGGTCAAATCGTCCCGGACGAAGCAGTGCCTGATCCAGAACCTCCGGACGGTTGGTTGCCGCCAGGATCAGCAGACCTGATGCAGTATCAAAACCATCCATCTCTGCAAGCAGCTGGTTCAGTGTCTGCTCACGCTCGTCGTTTCCACCGCCAAAACGGCTGTCACGGCTCTTACCGATCGCATCGATCTCATCGATAAAGATGATACACGGAGCATTTTTCTTTGCTTCCTCAAACAGTTCTCTTACTCGGGAAGCTCCGACACCGACGAACATCTCAACGAAATCTGAACCTGAAAGTGAGAAGAACGGTGCGTGTGCCTCTCCTGCTACTGCCTTCGCAAGCAGTGTCTTACCGGTACCCGGAGGTCCGACAAGCAGTGCACCCTTCGGGAGCTTTGCACCGATCTTTGCATATCTTCCCGGATTTTCCAGGAAATCCACGACCTCCTGAAGAGACTCCTTCGCCTCATCCTGTCCGGCAACATCCTTGAACGTTACACCGGTCTCTTTCTGCGCATAAACTCTGGCCTTGTTCTTGCCGATGCCCATGACACCGCCTCCGCCGCCACCGCCCATGCGGCGCATAAGGAAGAACATCAGTCCCCAGAGCATCAACAGCGGCAGCACCACTGAGATCAGGATACTGTACAGGAACTCTGACAGTCCGTTTGTGACAGAACGTTTAAATTCTACTCCGGATTTCAGCAGTCTCTCTGTGATCAGCGGATCACTCACGACACCGGTATAATAGGTCGTTTTCAGTGACTGACCGAAAAGAGTAAACTCTGCTCCCTTCGGAGTGATCACATACTGATCTGATTCAACCTCGACCTTCGCAACTTTATCTTCATCCAGCATTTGCAGAAACTCATTATAGGTAATTTCCTTCGTGCTGCCTCCGGTACTCAGTCTGCTGTACAGTGTCATCACTACCAGTGCGATCACTGTCACAATGAGAAATATAGCTAAAGTCTGACCATTTTTCGGGGATTTGTTGTTGGAACCTCTTCCCCTTCGTGAATCATTCCCTCGATTATTATCCATTATCAACCTCCTACATTAACACTTAAATAAGTATAAAGATTATTCGAAAAGAAATCAATACGGACTTTCGAAAAAGATTTTGTCATTTCTAAAATAAATCTAAACTTCCATCTATTTTCATAAAAAAAGTTCTAGCAAAAAATAACTTCTTGGATTATAGTTGTAGGGTACAGTCAGTGAGTTCAATTGTTCAGAAAGTAGGTTGGAAAATGATGAAAACTGGATTTGATAATGATAAATATCTAAAGATGCAGTCGGAACATATCCGTGAACGTATCGGGAAATTCGGAAACAAGCTCTATCTGGAGTTTGGCGGAAAGCTTTACGATGATTTCCACGCTTCCCGCGTGCTTCCTGGTTTTGAGCCGGACAGCAAGCTTCGCATGCTGATGCAGCTCTCCGATCAGGTTGAGATCGTGATCGTTATCAGTGCCGGTGATATCGAGAAAAACAAGGTTCGTGCAGATCTTGGCATCACCTATGATTCAGATGTGCTCCGCCTGATCGACGTCTTTGAAGAGCGCGGTCTCTTCGTCGGCAGTGTGGTCATCACACAGTACAGCGGTCAGAACAGTGCAGACCAGTTCCGTTCCCGCCTTCAGAAATTTGGCATTAAAGTATATACACACTATGTGATCCCGGGCTATCCGAGCAACATTCCTCTGATCGTCAGTGATGACGGTTTCGGCAAAAATGATTATATCGAGACCAGCCGTCCTCTGGTAGTCATCACAGCTCCGGGACCGGGAAGCGGAAAAATGGCAACCTGCCTCTCTCAGCTTTACCATGAGCACAAGCGCGGCACCAATGCCGGCTACGCAAAGTTTGAGACTTTCCCGATCTGGAATATTCCGCTGAAACATCCGGTCAACCTCGCCTATGAGGCTGCCACCGCAGATCTTAACGATGTAAATATGATCGATCCTTTCCATCTGGAAGCCTACGGTCAGACGACCGTAAACTATAACCGTGATGTAGAGATCTTCCCGGTACTGAATGCGATCTTTGAGACCATCGCCGGAGAGAGTCCTTACAAGTCTCCGACAGATATGGGCGTGAATATGGCCGGCAACTGCATCTGCGATGACGAGGCCTGCCGCGAGGCTTCCCGCCAGGAGATCATTCGCCGCTACTACCATGCTACCGAAGGTCTGGTCGCAGGTCACGGCAGTGAGGAAGAGGTCTACAAGATCGAGCTGATCATGAAACAGGCCCGTATCGCAAAAGAAGACCGCCGCGTTGTCGGTGCCGCTCTTCGCAGAAGCGAGACTACCGGCGCTCCGGCAGCCGCTATCGAACTTCCGAACGGCAAGCTTCTTACCGGAAAAACCACAGATCTGCTTGGTCCTTCCGCAGCTGTTCTGCTGAATGCGTTAAAGGAGCTGGCAGGCATCAAGCACGAGGAGCATGTGATCTCTCCGGATGCGATCGAACCGATCCAGAAGCTGAAGACCTATCTCGGCAGCAAAAATCTGCGTCTTCATACAGACGAAGTCCTGATCGCTCTCTCATCCAGCGCAGCAACCAGCCGCAATGCACAGCTTGCCATGGAGCAGATCCCGAATCTGAAGGGCAGTCAGGTACATACCTCCGTCCTTCTGTCTGATGCAGATATCAAAACCTTCAAGCGTCTCGGTATTCAGCTGACCTCCGAGCCGGTCTATGAGGCAAAAAAAGTATTCCATTAAAAATATCCCGCAGCTCATCGCTGCGGGATATTTTTTCTTCTCTTCGATTTATCTGAAACCGGTATAGGTGGTTCCTTTGTGAAGACTTGTTTTTCCTTTATATTTCGCAAGATCGCTGACTGTCACCAGCTGATATCCGCGTTTCACAAGCGCCGGGATGATCGTCTCCGCTGCCTGGACCGTTGAATAATGGATATCATGCATCAGAACGATATCTCCGCTCTTCACATTATTCAGCACCTCATTCACTGTATGCTGCGGATTTCCCTTGTTTGCCCAGTCTCTGGTGTCGATCGACCAGAAGATGGACGGAAGTCCCAGCTGAGAAAGTACTCTGCTGCTGTGCGCGCCGTCACCGTATGGCAGTCGGAACACTGTCGGATACTGGCCGGCAGCACTGAAGATATTATTGTTGGTTCTGCTCACCTGAGACTGAATGGAAGCATCGGACAGACCGCTGAATGCCGGATGATCATAGGAATGATTGCCGAGCTCACAGCCAAGCTTCACCATTCGTCTTACCGTGCTCTTATAGCTCGGTACACTGGAACCGACCATAAAGAAGGTTGCCACACCACCGTTTTTCTCAAGACAGTTCAGCAGACGATCGGTGTACGGACCAGGTCCGTCATCGAAAGTCAGTGCAACCATCGGTTTGTTCGGATCAATGGTTCCAACGGAAACCGACGGATCGTAGACACCGTCTTCATTGAAATAATAGCCTTTGCCATCGATCATGTATCGTCCGGTCACACGTACTCCATTCGGATCCATATAATATTTCTTGCCACTGATCTTTACCCATCTGGACCTGGCCTGTCTGCCCTGGCTGTCCACATAGTAAGTCTTTCCGTCGATCTTTATCCACGCAGAAGTAGTCAGAATACCTGATTTCTGGAAATAATAGGTTTCCCCTTTGATCTTTGTCCAGCCTTTGCACTTCTCCCCGGTCTTTTTGCGGAAAAAGTATGTGTTTCCATTGATCTCTGTCCAGCCGGAAGCTCTGGTGCCGTCCTCCTGAAAATAATATTTCCGTTTGGACCATTTGCCTGTCAGAAGCACACCGTGCTTGTTCAGGAAATAGAAACGTTTGCGGTACTTGACCGTTCCTTTGACGCGGTATCCATTCGCATCAACGTAATAGATCTTTTTGCCGACACGCAGCCAGGTCGAAGTAAGGTAGGTTCCATCCTCGAGAATAAACCGGAAATTTCCGGCTTCCGGATCTTTCTGCCATTTTCCGGCATAACTTACCGCCTCAGTGACATTCTCCAGATCTGATGCAGGCAGCTTGGTAACAGCTGCCGCAAGAGCTGAACTGCCGCAGATCCATACCAACAGTAGCGTCAGGAAAATGACTTTTCCCATTCTTTTCATGAAACCACCCCCCGTTTTTTACTGTGAAAGTCCCGGACAGCGGCTGAGCAGATGTCGAGTTTACTCGAGCAGATGCTCAGACATTGGACTTTCATACTTAGCATTGTTCTGCACCAGCAGAACATATACGTTTATATGAATACTCATAGATTGCTTCGCAATCTCTTATACAACCTTTCTTGCACAGGCGATCGCCAGTGCCCCTGCTCCGATATGGCAGGAAATCGTCAGTGACAGCGGGCTCATATGAACCTCCATCTCCGGAAATGCTTCCTCAATTTCTTTCTTCCAGCCTTCTGCTTCCTCCTGATTACCTGCATAGGCAGCATGCAGACTCATCTCTCCGTTTTTACAGAGTTCTGCAAAACGTCCTTCAAAATCCTGATGCATAGCATCCAGCATCAGCTTTTTCGCCTTGATCTTTCCCCGGGCCTTTGCATAGGCATCCAGCTTTTCACCCTGGATCTGCAGCACCGGCTTCAGGTTCAGAATCGTTCCGATCGCTGCTGCCGTCGGTGTCACTCTTCCGCCTTTTTTCAGATATTTCAGAGTCTCAAGCGTGATATAAATGCTGGAATCCATCTTCGTCTCTTCCAGATAGTCACGGATCTTTGCACCGTCCCATCCACGGTCACGAAGTTTCACTGCATCCATCACTGACTGATACTGGGTGACGGAAACTCTCTGATTATTTACCGGGAAAACTCTGCCTTCATATTTATCATCTCTGGAAAGTGAGACTGCCGTTCCACAGGATGTACTGAGTCCGCTGGAAAGACAGATATAAACCAGCTCATCATTTTCTTTCAGTACTTCATCCCAGAGATCCATCAATTCTGCCGGAGACGGCTGAGAGGTGCTGACCTGTGCATCCTGCTCAAGTTTTTCGAAAAACATCTCCTGTGTCAGATCGATCCCTTCCATATAAATCTGTTCATCTATAAAAAAAGGTGTCGGGAGAATGTAGATCCCATAACGTAAAGCCTCTTCTTTTGTAATCCCACTGTTACTGTCTGCAACGATTGCAACCTTTTTCATAAATACTCCATTTCTGTTTCAATGTTTGTAACTGTTCAGTACCCTCACAGTTACGCGCTCAAATCCATGCAAAATTCGCTTTCAGCGAATGGATTTGAGCTTTGAATCATGTTCTTACGGTCTCAGCAGCAAGTGCTTCGACCTATTCTGAACAGTTACCATTGTTTACATTTTTGCAGGACAACATGTTGTCCGATGGCTATATTGTATCAAACTTTTGAGGAAACTCAAGTTGTTTTCCCAGATTAAAAAAATCTTTTTTCCCAGAAAAACAGCCCCTGTAAATTCGGATCTCTCACGAATTTACAGGGGCTGATCCTGCCTGAAATTACTGTGCGTCTTCCTGACTGGCGTCGAGAATGATCTCCTCCTCGGCACCTGCGTCAACTGCTGCTTCTGCGGAATACACTTCATCTCCGTTTTCATCTGTTCCAGCAGTCACCTGAACTCCGTTTTCCACATACACTTCTTCTGCAGAATCTACGGTTACTTCCTCCGCATTCTCCTCGGAAGTCTTTGTCTCCGACTCATCCTCTGCCTTTTCATCTGAAAGGGTGTACTCTGTGTAAGTGTATACTGCATTTACCTTGGCAGCGCTTGCATCTGCATCGCTGATCTCACCCGCATACTCTATGGTAATGTAGTTTCCGGACATGATACCCTCGGTAAAGCACTCTGTCGCTCCGGTGGTGTCAAATGTCAGCTGATCTCCATTGTCAGAGGTGATCGTCAGTGAGTTCATTGTGATCTCATCGATCGTTCCGTTGATATAGCTGTAGTCACCTGCGGATGCACCGAGTGCTACTCGGTCACTCTCACGCACACTGTCTGTAATGGAGTCTGCCAGAACCAGCTCCGGTCCGTGGATATCACCTGTATAATTTACAGTTACATAGTTGGTCTCCTGCAGACCCTTTTTCAGGTTGATATCTGTCTCATAGAAGGAGAAATAATACAGATCTCCGTCATCTGCAAGTACCACGATACGATCCACATTTACATCGTAGATGCTTCCGGTCATGGTTCCCTCACCTGCATTCGGATCGGACTCCTCAGCCTCTGTCATCTCTTCGCCCTCGGTCACTTCTGTGTCTCCTGCCTCAAGATCACGGATCATCTGCACCGTTGCACGGGAGGTATCCGTACCTTCCACAAGACCCTTGTACAGAATATTTACGGTTGCACCGTTCTGAAGTCCTGATGCAGCCTGAATGTCTGCTCCGCTGGTGGAGAAAGTCAGCTGCTTGCCGCGCTCTGTCTGGATCGTCAGTTTTCCCTCTTCGGAAGAAATGATCAGTCCTTTGAGTACTCTCGTTTTATTCATACTGTCCTCGACAGCCTCTGTCTGCGGCTCAGTTACCGCCTCTGTCGGTGCCTCGGTCACTGCCTCTGTTGCAGCTTCGGTCACTGCCTCTGTCGGTGCCTCAGTCACAATCTCCTGCTGTTTTGATCCACAGCCTGTAAGTGCAAGTGCTGCAAGTACCGCTGCGGCCATAAGTGTTTTCTTATTCATGAAACCCCTCCTTATATGATCTGCAAATGCCGTTTCCGACATTTATTATTCCTGATGTT
>JAUNAF010000074.1 GCA_030527715.1 Eubacteriales bacterium | reverse complement strand
GAGCGACAATAATCAGAGCAGCCGCGGATATCAGAATGACAGCAGTCAGAACAACCGCGGATACCGGAGATATCAGGAGAACGGACAGAATGCGTACGGGAGTCAGACAGCAGAAGAACGTCCTCCGATGGATATGTCTACACTGGACAGCGGCACAAAGGTAAGGGGACTTCTGGAAGTGCTGCCGGACGGCTATGGATTTATCCGAAGCAACGGCTACATGGCGGGTGAGAATGATGTCTATGTATCACCGTCCCAGATCAGAAAATTCGGTCTGAAGACCGGAGATATCATTACCGGAAATACCAGAGTGAAGACGATGCAGGAGAAATTCAGTGCCCTTCTGTATCTGACCCAGATCAACGATATGAGCACTGCGGAGGCGGTCAACCGCTGCAACTTCGAGGATATGACACCGATCTTCCCGGATCAGAGACTGCGCATGGAGCGCGGATCCAAGGAGACCTCGATGCGTATTCTGGATCTGATCTCACCGATCGGAAAAGGACAGCGAGGCATGATCGTTTCACCGCCGAAGGCAGGAAAGACGACCCTGCTGAAGGATATCGCAAGATCTGTGCTGGCGAACAATCCTCAGATCCATCTGATCATTCTTCTGATCGATGAGCGTCCGGAGGAAGTGACCGACATGCGAGAGGCGATCGTCGGAAAGAATGTGGAGGTCGTGGACTCTACTTTCGACGAGACACCGGAGCATCACAAGAAGGTTGCGGAGATGGTGATCGAGCATGCAAAGCGTCTGGTAGAGCAGAAGAAAGATGTCATGATCCTGCTCGACAGTATCACCAGACTTGCACGAGCCTACAACCTGGTCGTTCCGCCGAGCGGACGAACACTTTCCGGCGGTCTGGATCCGGCAGCACTGCATATGCCGAAGCGCTTCTTCGGTGCAGCGCGAAACATGAGAGAGGGCGGAAGCCTGACGATCCTTGCGACCGCACTGGTGGATACCGGAAGCAAGATGGATGATGTGGTCTACGAGGAATTCAAGGGAACCGGCAACATGGAGCTGGTACTTGACCGAAAGCTTTCTGAGAAGAGAGTATTCCCGGCGATCGATATTCCGAAATCCAGCACCAGAAGAGAGGATCTTCTGCTCGATCCGGAAGAGCAGGAGTGTGTGGAGATCATGCGCCGCGGCCTGAACGGCATGAAGCAGGACGACGCAGTGGAAAGTATTCTGAATATGTTTGTACATACCAGAAACAACCGCGATTTTGTCCAGTATGTGCGAAAACAGAAGCATATTTAAATGAAATTTTAGCATGCGTATACTTGCAAATCAGATACGGATATGCTATAATCCACACGTTATGAGACCTGTAGGGACTTACAGGGTTAGCCCGGGATATCTTGCTGCGGCAACATCAGAGCAGCATTGGCCGGGAAGGAATGGGAGAATGGTTCTCCCAAAGGCAGTTCACAAAATATGAATAAGAGGTGAAAATCATGAGAGAAGGAATCCATCCGAATTACTACCAGGCAACTGTAACCTGCAACTGTGGCAACACTTTCACAACAGGTTCTACCAAGAAAGATATCCACGTAGAAATCTGCTCCAAGTGCCATTCATTCTACACCGGTCAGCAGAAATCCGCTGCAGCACGTGGACGTATTGATAAGTTCAATAAGAAGTACGGACTCAAATAATGACTGCCTGATGGCGTCATGACAGAGACTGGGATGACACAAAAAAGGTTGAGGTTCTCGGATCTCAACCTTTACTTGTATCCGGAAAAAATAAGCCGGGCAGAAAAAAATGCCGAATACGGCTTTAGAAGAAAGGGTGATTCACGTGAAAGGATCAGGCATCGGCGGCCAGGCCGTCATGGAAGGCATCATGATGAAGAACGGGGATCGCTACGCAGTGGGCGTGCGCAGACCTGATAAAGAGATCATCGTAAAGACCTCGGAATCTCCAAGCTTCATCAAAGGAAAAAAGATTTTATCTGCACCGTTTATCAGAGGTGTATTCAGCTTTATTGATTCCCTGGTACTGGGAATGAAAACATTGACCTATTCCGCTGGATTTTTTGACACGGAAGAGGAGGAGACACCGCAGAAGGAGCCGGGAAAGCTGGAAAAGAAGCTGGATGACTTCCTCGGCACCAAGAAGGGAATGGATATCCTGCTGGGTATCACGGTGGTATTTTCCCTGGCATTCTCGGTGGCACTGTTCATGCTGCTGCCGTACTGGGCATCGACACTGCTGCGCAAAGTGACGGACAGTACGACACTGATCGTGACTGTCGAAGGACTTTTAAAGATCACGATCTTCATGTGCTACATGGTAGCGATCTCCAGAATGAAGGATATTCAGAGAGTATATATGTACCATGGAGCAGAGCATAAGTGCATCAACTGCATTGAGCACGGTCTTGAGCTGAATGTTGAGAACGTGATGAAGAGCTCCAGAGAGCACAAGCGCTGCGGTACCAGCTTTCTGCTGATCGTTATGATCGTAAGTATCGTGCTGCACATGTTTATCCGTGTGGATTCCAAGGCACTCGGCCTGCTGATCCGCATTCTGCTGCTGCCGGTAGTATCCGGTATCTCCTATGAGTTCATCCGTCTCGCAGGAAGCAGCGAAAACAAATGTGTGGCAATGCTGAGCCGTCCGGGTATGATGCTTCAGCATATGACGACAAGAGAGCCGGATCCGGAGATGGTGGAAGTGGCGATCGCAGCCGTGGAAGCCGTATTTGACTGGAAGAGCTTTCTGAATAAAAATTTCGGCACCTCCTATGAGACAGAAGCAAGAGAGTATGTCTGCGGAGAGTGGCTGGTAAAGGAAGGCGGCAGACTTGAGCCGGTCCCGGAAGGGGAAGCCGCAGAGAGTCGCCCGTAAGGAAAGGAACGATACGACAAGGTGCAGGAAAAGAAGATGACCTGCCGTGAGGCAGTCAGAATGGGAGAACAGAGACTGAGAGACGCCGGAGTGCCGGAGGCGGCAAACGACGCATGGCTTCTGTTTTCCGAGGCGGCCGGCATGGACCGGACACATTTCTTTCTGGAACAGAATGAACCGGTATCGGAAGAGCAGCTGCAGACCTATGACAGGCTGCTGAGATCGCGGGAACAGAGGATCCCGCTGCAGCAGATTCTGGGAACGGCAGGCTTTATGGGGATGGATTTCCTCGTAAATGAGCATGTGCTCACCCCGCGTCAGGATACAGAAATCCTGACAGAGGAGGCGATCGCACGCTGCAGAGACGGTTTTGAGGTCCTGGATCTCTGCACCGGTTCCGGCTGTATTGCCATTTCGCTCAAAAAACTGTATCAGGGCAGTCTGCATGTGACGGCAGCGGATCTCTCGACAGAGGCGCTGAAGGTTGCACAGGAAAATGCCCGCAGACTCGGAGCGGAGATAGATTTTGTACAGGGAGATCTGTTTGAACATCTCCCGGGATCATTTGATCTGGTGGTATCGAACCCGCCGTATATCCCGACCGCGGATATTGAGGAGCTGATGCCGGAGGTGCGGGAGCATGAACCGATGACCGCACTCGACGGGCATGAGGACGGACTGTATTTTTACAGAAAGATCACGGCTGAGGCAAGGCAGCATCTTCACAGAGGCGGAGCCCTGCTGTTTGAGATCGGCTGTGATCAGGGAAAGGCAGTGTCTGCACTCATGCAGGAAGCAGGATTTATAAACACAGAGATAAAAAAAGACTACGGAGGACTGGACCGGGTAGTGCTCGGGCAGCTTCCTGTTTAACCGAATAGATCAGCCGGCAGCAGGCCGGACGGAGGATATTTTATGTATGATAAGCTGGAGGATCTGCTGATCCGATTTGAAGAAGTATTAAATGAGCTCAATGAGCCGACGGTGGCAGGCAATCAGGCGAGATTCCAGAAGCTGATGAAGGAGCAGAGCGATCTGCAGCCGATCGTCACAGCCTACAAGGAATACAGAGACTGCAAGGAGACCGTGGAGGACAGCCTTTCCATGCTGGAGAGTGAGTCCGATGAGGAAATGCGTGAGATGCTCAAGGAAGAGCTGAACACCGCAAAGGACCGCATCGAGGAGCTGGAGCATGAGCTGAAGATCCTGCTTCTGCCGAAGGACCCGAATGATGACAAGAACGTTATCGTTGAGATCCGTGCAGGTGCCGGCGGAGACGAGGCAGCACTGTTCGCAGCAGAGATGTATCGACTTTATGTAAAATACGCAGAGAAGAACCGCTGGAAGGTCGAGCTGGTAAATGCAGACGAGATCGGTATCGGCGGAATGAAGGAAGTCGAATTTATGATCACCGGTCAGGGTGCTTACTCCAAACTGAAGTATGAGAGCGGAGTACACCGTGTACAGCGTGTGCCGGAGACAGAGTCCGGCGGACGTATCCACACCTCCACCATCACGGTTGCCGTGATGCCTGAGGTCGAGGATGTAGAGGTAGAGATCGACGAGAAGGATATCCGTATCGACGTTATGAGAGCTTCCGGAAACGGCGGACAGTGTGTCAATACGACAGACTCCGCAGTGCGTCTGACGCACTACCCGACCGGAATCGTTGTATACAGCCAGACAGAGAAGTCACAGCTGCAGAACAAGGCAAAGGCATTTGCCCTGCTTCGTGCAAAGCTGTACGACATCGAGCAGCAGAAGCAGCATGATGCGGAGGCTGAGCTGCGCCGCAGCCAGATCGGTACCGGCGACCGTTCAGAGAAGATCCGTACCTACAACTTCCCGCAGGGAAGAGTCACAGATCACCGTATCAAGCTGACACTTTACAAGCTGGATTCCGTCATGAACGGTGATATCGAAGAACTTTTAGACAGTCTGATCGCTGCAGACCAGGCAGCAAAGCTTGCAAAAGTAAATGAGTAAATTATTTCAGAACTGAATGTCAAAAGGAGGACATCATGGGTAAATATTTTGGAACCGACGGTTTTCGCGGAGAGGCTAATATCAAACTTACAGTTGAGCACGCATATAAAGTAGGACGTTTCCTGGGATGGTATTTCGGAAGAGATAAGAAGGCAAACATCGTGATCGGAAAAGATACCAGAAGAAGCAGCTACATGTTTGAGTATTCTCTGGTTGCAGGTCTGACCGCTTCCGGAGCAGACGCATATCTGCTGCATGTAACGACTACCCCGAGCGTATCTTATGTGGTTCGTACAGAGGAATTTGACTGCGGTATCATGATCTCCGCAAGCCACAACCCGTTCTATGACAATGGTATCAAGATCATCAACCGCAACGGCCACAAGATGGAGGCAAGCGTTGAGGATATGATCGAGAAGTACATCGACGGTGAGGTTGAGGAGATCCCGTTTGCAACAAGAGAGAACATCGGCCGCACGATCGACTATGTGGCAGGAAGAAACCGTTACATCGGTTACCTGATCTCTCTGGCAACCCGTTCCTTCAAGAAATACCGCATCGGTCTGGACTGCGCAAACGGCAGTTCTTCCGCTATAGCAAAGAGTGTATTCGATGCACTTGGAGCAAAGACCTATGTGATCTCCAATGAGCCGGACGGAACCAACATCAACAATGGCTGCGGTTCCACTCATATCGAGGCACTGCAGGAGCTCGTCCGCGAGAAGAAGCTGGATGTCGGATTTGCATACGATGGAGATGCAGACCGCTGTATCGCAGTGGATGAGAACGGAAATGTGGTTGACGGAGACCTGATCCTGTATGTCTGCGGAAAGTATCTGCAGGAGAACGGACGTCTGAACAACAGCACCGTAGTTACCACCGTCATGTCCAATCTTGGACTGTACAAGGCATTCGACCGCGCAGGTATCTCCTATGAGAAGACTGCAGTCGGTGACAAATATGTATATGAGAACATGCTGAAAAACGGTCACTGCCTGGGTGGAGAGCAGTCCGGACATATCATTTTCAGCAAGCATGCAACGACCGGAGACGGTATCCTGACTTCTCTGATGATCATGGAAGTACTCACAGAGAAGAAGATGAGCCTGGCTACACTCGCTTCCGAGGTAAAGATCTACCCGCAGCTGCTGAAAAACGTGCGTGTGGCAGACAAGCAGGAGGCACGTGAGAATGATGCAGTCGTTGAGACGATCCACACCATCGAGGCAGCACTCGGTGACGAGGGACGTATTCTGGTTCGTGAGAGCGGAACAGAGCCGGTACTGCGTGTAATGGTAGAGGCATCTGAGGATGAGCTCTGCGAGAAGTATGTAAACAGAGTTATTGATGTACTGACCAGACAGGGACTGGTGGTTGAATAATGCATCTGAATTTTCGAAGACCACAGCTGGAGGATCGGGAGCTCATTCTCCCTTACCTCTGGCAGGTGCAGTCGCGCAGCTGTGAATGTACCTTTTCCAATGTGTACCTTTGGAGCAGATTCTATGTTGTGGAATTTGCGATCGAGGAGGATATTCTGCTTTTCAAGTGCGGAGAGGGAGAGCATCTCTTCTTTGACTTTCCGTTCTGTGCAAAGGAGAAGATCCGCAGAGGAATCGAGCTGATCAGAGCTTACTGTGAGGCAAATGGGCTGCCGATCCGCATCGGTCTGGTGACTCCGGAAAATTTTGCAGTTCTTGAGGAACTCTATCCCGGAGAATTCGAAATCAATTATAATCGCGACAGTGCTGACTACGTCTATGAGACGGAGAAGCTGGCGAGCCTTTCCGGAAAGAAGTACCATGGAAAGAAAAACCATGTGAATAAGTTCTTGAGAACCAATCCGGACTGGAGCTACGAGTCGATCACGGAGGACAATCTGGAGGAGTGCTTTCAGATGGCTCTGAAATGGAGAAACTTAAACGGCTGTGAGGATGATGAGGAGAAGAACGCGGAGATCTGCGTGACGATGAATTCTCTGCGTCTGTTTAAGGAGCTGGATCTTCGCGGCGGAATGCTTAAAGTTAATGGTGAGGTGGTTGCCTTTACCATCGGTGAGCCGGTGTCGGAGGATACCATGGTCGTGCATATCGAGAAGGCATTTGCGGATCTGGACGGAGCTTATCCGATGATCAATCAGCAGTTTGTACAGCATGAAGCGATGGACTATAAATATGTAAACCGCGAGGAGGATCTGGGTGAGGAAGGACTTCGTCAGGCGAAGCTGTCCTACCGTCCGGTTTTCCTGGTGGAGAAGGGTATGGTTACCCCCAGAAAGCAGGAGGAAAAAGCCGAATGAGCAATGCATGGGAGCAGCAGGTGCGCAGGGTAGTACCTTACACGCCTGGAGAACAGCCGGATTTTCCGGATATGATTAAGCTGAATACCAATGAAAATCCTTATCCTCCTGCACCGGGAGTGCAGAAGGCGATTCAGGAGATGGAGGCAGAGCCTCTGCGTCTCTATCCTGCACCGGGAGCAGACGCGCTGGTGGATGCACTGGCAGAGTATCACAAGGTGAAAAAAGAGCAGGTCTTTGTCGGAGTCGGCTCTGACGATGTGCTGGCCATGGCATTTCTGACCTTCTTTAACAGTGAGAAGCCGATCCTGTTTCCGGACATCACCTACTCCTTTTACGATGTCTGGGCAGATCTGTTCCGCATCCCGTTTCAGCGCCAGCCGCTGGATCAGGAGCTGAGCCTGCGTCCGGAGGACTATTTCGGAGAAAACGGAGGCGTGGTCTTCCCGAATCCGAATGCACCGACCGGTCTGCTTCTTCCGCTGACTGCAGTGGAGGAGATCGTAAGTCATAATCAGGATGTGGTTGTGATCGTGGATGAGGCATACATTGACTTTGGCGGAGAGAGTGCTCTGCCGCTGGTATCCAAATATGAAAATCTGCTCGTGGTTCGGACATTCTCCAAGTCAAGATCCATGGCAGGACTGCGCATTGGTTACGCGATCGGAAGTGAAAAGCTGATCAAGTATCTGAATGACGCAAAATATTCGTTCAATTCCTATACGATGAACCGTCCGAGTCTGGAGCTTGGTACGGCAGCGCTCGCAGATGAGTCTTACTTCTGTGAGATGACGGAGAAGATCATCGCGACCAGAGAGCGCGCGAAGAAGGAGCTCGCAGAGCTTGGCTTCTGTTTTGGAGATTCGAAGGCAAACTTTATTTTTGCCATGCATCCGAAGGTGAATGCGGAGGAGCTCTTCCTGGCATTAAAGGAAAAGCACATCTTTGTCCGTTACTTTAAAAAGCCGCGCATCGATCAGTATCTGCGCATCACGATCGGAACGGATGAGCAGATGGATCAGCTGTTTGCCTTTCTGAAGGAGTATCTGCAGAAGAGAGGTGTTTTATGAGCGGCCTTTCGACCTGGTTTATCACGACCTTCGGCGGGATCATGACGAAGGAAATGCTGGTGTTTGTGATCTCGATGGTACCGCTGTTAGAGCTGAGAGGCGGCATGGTCGCAGCATCCGCGCTGGGCATTGAGCTGTATAAGGCGATCGGACTGTGCATCGTCGGCAATATCATACCGGTTCCGTTTATCCTGCTGTTCATCACACCGATCTTCGCGTGGATGAAGACTACCAGCCTGTTTCGACCGCTGGTGGAAAAGCTGGAAAACCGAGCTATGAATAAGAGTGATAAGATTGAAAAATATGAGTTCTGGGGTCTGGTCCTCTTTGTCGGCATTCCGTTGCCGGGTACCGGAGCCTGGACAGGCTCACTGATCGCCTCACTGCTTGGCATCCGCTTTAAAAAGGCATTTCCGGCAGTGCTGACAGGTATCTGTCTGGCGATCGTGATCATGACTCTGATTTCCTATGTGCTTCCGGGACTGTTCTGGTAAGCAGTGACTGAAAAAGGCAGGATGGAAACTACCTATGTATGGAGATTTTGCAGAGGTCTATGACAGCTTTCAGGAAGACATTCCCTACGCGGAATGGCTGGAGCATGTCACAGAGCTTTTAAGTAAATATGAGATCAAAGATGGACTGGTGCTGGAGCTTGGCTGCGGCACCGGTACTTTTACTGAGATGCTTTCAGAGGCAGGCTATGACATGATCGGAGTGGACAATTCCGAGGAGATGCTTCAGAGAGCGATGGAAAAGCGCACGCAGACCGGATCGGATATCCTGTATCTGCTTCAGGATATGCGTGAATTTGAGCTTTACGGAACCGTCAGGGCAGTGGTCAGTGTCTGTGATTCCATGAACTATATTACCGAAGAAGAGGATCTTGAGGAAGTGTTTGCGCTGGTAAACAACTATCTGGATCCGGGCGGGATCTTTCTCTTTGACCTGAAGACCGCCTGCTACTATCGTGAAGTGATGGGGAACGGCACCTTTGCCGAGAACCGCGAGACCGGAAGCTATATCTGGGAGAATGCCTGGTATGAGGACGAGCAGATCAATGAGTATGATCTGACGCTGTTTTTGAGACAGGAAGACGGCTCCTACCGCAAAAGCGAGGAGACCCATCTGCAGCGCGCCTATGATACAGCGCGCATCGCTGAGCTGATCCGCAGTTCCGGAATGGAGTATCTGGGCTGTCTCGACGCAGAGAGCCTGGAGGAAGCAGACGAAACAAGCGAGAGAGTGTATATACTCGCCCGCGAATGCACGAAATGAGAGCCGGGAAATATCAGGAACTCAAATATCGTAACTATTCTGAATAGTTACCAAAGATCAATAAAAGAATAAGAGAGAGAAAGCTATGTCAGATTATATTGTACGTGCAACTGCTGCGAATCATCAGATCCGCGCATTTGCTGCAACAACAAGAGAATTAACAGAGTATGCGCGCAATGCGCACAATACCAGTCCGGTGGCAACTGCAGCACTTGGACGTTTGATGACAGCCGGTGCAATGATGGGAAGCATGATGAAGGGAGAGGATGATCTTCTGACACTCCAGATCCAGGCCGGAGGTCCTCTGCAGGGAATTACCGTTACCGCAGATTCCAAGGCAAATGTCAAGGGATATGTCGGAAATCCGAACGTGCTGATCCCGGCAAACAGCAAAGGCAAGCTGGATGTAGCAGGTGCTGTCGGTGTAGGTCTTCTGACGGTTATCAAGGATATGGGTATGAAGGAGCCTTACTCCAGCCAGACCGTGCTTCAGACCAGTGAGATCGCGGAAGATCTTACTTACTATTTCGCAACCTCAGAGCAGGTTCCGTCCGCAGTAGGCCTTGGAGTACTGATGAATCATGATAACACTGTTCGTCAGGCCGGCGGATTTATCATTCAGCTGATGCCGTTTACCGAGGAGAGCGTGATCGAGAAGCTTGAGGAAAAGCTGAAGGATGTGACCAGTGTGACCAGCATGCTGGATGCAGGCAATACCCCGGAGCAGATCCTGGAGAACCTGCTCGGTGATTTCGGTCTGGAGATCACAGATACCATCCCGACACAGTTCTACTGCAACTGCTCCAAGAAGAGAGTGGAGAAGGCACTGATCAGTGTGGGCAGAAAAGAACTGCAGTCCATGATCGATGACGGAAAGACGATCGAAGTCAACTGCCATTTCTGCAATACAAATTACAGCTTTGATGTAGAAGAGCTGAAGGAGCTGAAGAAGAGAGTATAACATGACGCCGCACCAGGTGCCATACATTGCAAATCACTTGATTTTGTGATGTATGATACCAGGTGCGGCTTTTTTGCGCAGTTGCTAAACCAGTTAATAAACCTTGGATCCTGGATGCACTAATATGGCAGGAAAACAGAAAAAATAGTGTATTATTTCAGCGGAAAAAAGAGCTTGTGCACGAAAAAGACAAGGAAATATAAAAAAATCATGCCGGTTTTCAAAGAAAACCTCAGACTGTAGACAAAGCAGGTGTGAGAAACCGTTCTCACACCTGCTTTTCTG
>JAUNAF010000073.1 GCA_030527715.1 Eubacteriales bacterium | reverse complement strand
AAATCAAGCTGAAAATATTGTTTTCAATTACCGGTTTACTGGTAATTCACGTATACAAATTTTTATATTATAATGGAATGGATCTAACATCATGCTTCTAAAATCCTTAAATGTTCAGAAACGAAAAGTAAACGGAAAGAAAGGCAGCATATGATGAAAATTAGAAAAATGATTTGTCTTACAATTATGACGGCTGTGCTGCATCCCTTCTCTGCCGGGGCAGAGAGTACAGATTTTAACTGGAATGCTATTCCCGACTACCGTGAGAATGAGTATGTGACCTTAGGTGAATACAGGGGGCTGACAGTGGAAGTTGATCCGTCTCAATTCAGCGGGGAGGATGCTGAAGAACAAAAGTATGAATATATCAGACTGCAGTTGATTCAGCAGGCATGGGATAATGCAGAGATCAGTGGGTATTCTGAAGAGGCAAAAGAGCATGAACTAAGTGGAATCAGATCATACTATGAAAAGTATGCAGATGAGTACGGGATGTCACTTTCGGAATTCCTGGAATATAGTGGGACAGATGCAGATGAATTCTATGAAGAAATAGATCTGATGGCAGAGAACAAAGTGCGCATGGAGATGGTCCTGTTGGCAATCGCAGATGCAGAAGGGATTGAAGTTTCAGAAGAGGAGTATAATGAAGGCATCGCAGAATATGCAGCAGGTTACGAAATGACCGTAGACGAGCTATTGGCAATAAACGGGGAAGAGTATCTGAGATTTTCTGTACAGAGATCTAAAGTGGAGAAATTTTTATATGAGAATGCAAATATTATCGTAATTGGCGAGGATGAAGAAAATCGAGGAGATACGGAAGAGACAGGACCTGAAGAGGAGACAGAGTCTAAAATGTATATTCCGTTTTGGGATATATGAGAGGAAAATAGAAGGGGAGTTTTTGGTGATGCACCGAAAAAAGTGAAAAGAGACAATCCCGCTGTATTTTTTCAGAAAGATACAGCGGAAAGACAAAGAAATTCAAATCTCGCTGTATAGAAAGGCTGGTTTTTTAGGAAAGATACAGCGGGAAGACAAAGAAATTCAAATCCCGCTGTATAGAAAGTCGTTCTTTAAGCAGAAAATACAGCGGAAAAGAAGAAAATGAGTAATTTTAGTGCAGCCCATTACAAACATACAGCGAAAAAGAAGAAAAAGTACAATTCCGGTGTATCCTGCCTGGTCTCTTGTGCTTCCCAGGATCTAAAATACAGCGGAAAAGAAGAAAAGGTATGATCTCGGTGCATCCGGCATTCTGCATTTCTTTTTTTCTGTACAAAGACATCGAAATGGGATATACTGTTGCCATAAAAACCTGAAACCTTGAAACAGATGACAGGAAGATGGAAGGGGAAACTATGATTCAGAAGCTGATTAGTAAGATAAAAGTGACAAATGCACCGATCGTGGTTGGTCTGGACCCGATGCTGAATTACATTCCGGAGCATATCCAGAAGAAAGCATTCGCAGAGTACGGTGAGACTCTGGAAGGAGCTGCAGAGGCGATCTGGCAGTTCAACAAGGAGATCGTAGATCATGTATACGATCTGATTCCGGCAGTAAAGCCGCAGATCGCAATGTATGAGCAGTTCGGCGTACCGGGAGTGGCAGCTTACAAAAAGACCGTAGATTACTGCAAGTCCAAAGATCTGGTAGTGATCGGCGACGTAAAGCGCGGTGATATCGGTTCTACCTCAGCAGCTTATGCAGTAGGACACCTGGGAAGAGTACAGGTGGGCAATACCCGTCTGTCTCCATTTGATGAAGACTTTGCAACGGTCAATCCGTATCTTGGATCCGACGGTATCAAGCCGTTTCTGGATGTATGCCGTGAGGAGAAAAAAGGTATCTTTATTCTGGTAAAGACCTCCAATCCGTCCAGCGGTGAGTTCCAGGATCGCCTGGTAGACGGCAGACCGCTCTATGAGCTGGTCGGCGAGAAGGTAGCTGAGTGGGGAGCATCCTGCATGGGCGACGATTACAGCTATGTCGGCGCAGTCGTAGGAGCAACCTATCCGGAGATGGGCAAGGTCCTTCGTAAGGTGATGCCGAAGTCCTTTATTCTGGTTCCGGGTTATGGTGCCCAGGGCGGAAAGGGTGCTGACCTGGTACACTTCTTTAATGAAGACGGACTCGGTGCGATCGTAAATTCCTCCCGTGGAATCATCGCAGCATACAAGCAGGAAGCATATGCATCCTTCGGACCGGAGAAGTTCGGAGAGGCAAGCCGTGCTGCAGTTAAGGATATGGTTACCGATATTTCACAGGCACTCGCAGCAAGAGGTTGATCATTCATATGCTCCGCGAGAGCTCGGCGTTGAGAATATCAGGGAAGAAAAATGCGGCAGGATAAATTTAAGATGGAGCGGCCGAATCTGGTGAAGCCCGGAGACAAGATCAGGATCACAGAGTATCAGACCGCAATGAATTACAGCTATATCATTGAGCCGGCGGTGGCCATGTCCGGCTGTTATCCGGTATCTGAGCGGATACAGGCGAGAGAGGGCGTTGTAGTCAGCGTGGATAATACGCCGCGCGGCTTCATCGTGACGGCAGAATTTGAAAAGTAAAGGGGAAGAAAATGGAACAGTATAAGCAGGAGTTTATCGAATTTATGGTGGAGAGCCAGGTTCTGAAATTTGGCGATTTTACACTGAAGAGCGGAAGAAAGTCTCCGTTTTTCATGAATGCTGGAGCTTATGTGACCGGCACACAGCTGCGCAGACTCGGTCAGTACTATGCAAAGGCCATTCATGATCATTACGGACTGGACTTCGATGTTCTGTTTGGACCGGCTTACAAGGGAATTCCGCTGAGCGTTGCAACCGCAATGGCGATCAGCGAGTTATACGGAAAGGATGTCCGCTACTGTTCAAACCGTAAGGAAGCCAAGGATCACGGCGATACCGGTATCCTTCTCGGAAGCAAGTTAAAAGACGGAGATCGTGTAGTGATCATCGAGGATGTTACCACCTCCGGCAAATCCATTGAGGAGACGTTCCCGATCCTGAAGGCACAGGCAGATGTGGAGATCAAAGGTCTGATCGTTTCCCTGAACCGCATGGAGCGCGGCAAGGGTGAGAAGAGTGCACTGCAGGAGATCCAGGAGACCTACGGTTTCCCGGCAAATGCGATCGTAACAATGTCTGACGTTGTTGAGAGACTCCACAATCAGGAGTGTCAGGGTCAGATCGTGATCGACGATCAGCAGAAGGCAGCCATTGACGCATACTATGAGCAGTATGGTGTGAAAGGGGAATAATACAGTGATGAATGAGCAGGAAAAACTTTACCGCAGTCTGAGTGTTTCAGGCGCAGCCGGCATGGTGCTCGGCATTGTTGTGCTGGTGACAGGAGTGGCTGCAGGTGTGCTCTCTATTATTAATGGAGCAAAGCTGCTGGCATCCAGAAAACATATCTTATTATGAATGAAAATTTAAAACGGCGGATACGACGGATCAGTGTCTGTATGTTTACGGTCTACCTGCTGTTCATGGTCTACTTTCTGTTTCTGGCAGAAGGGTTCGGACGCGTGGACAGCGGGCGTACCTACGCATACAACCTGAGACTGTTTCAGGAGATCCGCAGATTCTGGGATAATCGTGAAAGTCTTGGCATGAAGGCGGTTCTGATCAATATCGGAGGAAATGTCCTCTGCTTTGTGCCGTTTGGCTGCATTGTCCCGATCCTATGGAGAAAGATGAGCAAAGCGGGAAAGATCCTGCTGCTGTCCTTTTTCAGCAGTCTGATGATCGAGATCATACAGCTCATCTTCAAGGTGGGCAGCTTTGATGTAGACGATCTGCTGCTCAATACGATCGGAGGAATGCTTGGATTTGCGGTATATTCCGTGTGCGATGTCATCAGGAGAAAAAAATATGGCTAAAAAAATGATGTATTCCTTTGCCGAGAAAAAACATTCCGGCAACGGATTTATTTCGACGATTATGGGTGCAGTCTCCTGTATACTGCTCCTCGTAATCGTCTATATTTCTTATTATGAGAGAGGCAATGCAGGACTGTATGCAGGAGCTTTTGGAATCACGGGACTCCTCTTTGCACTGGTCGGTTTCGAGATCGGGCTGTACAGCCTCACAGAGAAGAATATCAGATACAAATATCCGAAGATCGGATCGATCTTCTGCGGTATCATGTTTATACTCTGGCTGGGAATCTTCCTGCTGGGGTTCTGAGAAAAGAAACAGGCTGCCTGAAAACAGGCAGTGACAGGAGTAACGGCCGGAAGAGACGGCTGCGGGAGGAATGAAAAACGTGGATGAATGGATGCAGGAGAGAATGGAGCTGGCAGCAGAACGCCTGAAGACGGCGGAGCATGAAAATGGTGCGCCGGCTCCTTTTGACTCCTATTTTTGTAAAATGGCTGCTTTTGCAAATGAAATGCTTGCACTGGCAGTAAAGATTCGTGAGGGGGCACATGAGAACTTCACGATCGAAGAGTGGAAAAGTGAAAACAGAAAACTGTATGAAGACATTCTGCCTCAGAATTATGAGCACAGCTACGGTAATCCGCAGTATGCGGTTGCAGTGCTCGGAGAAACGCACGGCAGAATTCTTTCTTTTTTATATGCAGAGCTTCGCGGAATGATCGTCCTTGCCTACGAGCAGAGATGGGAGGAGCTGCTGATCTTAAGCGAGCTGCTGATCGAGGTGAATGGATGCTTTGAACGGGAGGAACTCCCGGAGTATCGTGAGATCCAGCAGATCCTGTACTGGTATGTGAGTGATTACAGCGACCAGTTCGTGACCCGGAGAATCCGTGAAAATATCGATCCGTCACTGGACTTTGTGACAAAGATCATCATGGAGTCGGATCTGAATGATCTCTCTTATCTCTATCGATACGGAGAGTACGTGTCTGAGAATGTATTGCAGACAGCAGAGTTTTTAAACAGTCTTTCTCAGAAAGAGATCGATCGGATCGCAGAGGTCTATACAGAGGGGTACCGCATCGGTTTTGTCGCTGCCGGAAAAGATCTTTCCATGAAAAAGACCGTAAATATCCGTTATACACTCGGATTTGAGCGTATCGTAAAGAAAGCGATCGAAAACTTCGCGCAGATGGGACTGCAGCCGGTGATCTTCCGTGCCGCGATTCACAGTGTCAATAAGAGACAGCATTTCCGCATGGGCTATACCGGAGCTGTTCCGAACAAGCAGTTTGACTATGATCATAAGGCAGATGCCGCGATTTATATGGACAAAGCTTTTGTGGAGCGAAAGCTCGGTGTGATGCGTACAGCTTATGAACACTATAAAGAGCTTGCCGCAGGACATGCAGGTCCGGCAGTGATCGAGATCTTCGGCGAGATTCCGTTTGTTCCGGAACCGAAGTCGGAGGCATACCGTCTGTCTGAAAAACAGCAGAAGCTGTCCGTGGATCTTGCAAATGAGGCAGGACAGATCACGAACCGCTATATTAAGGGCGAGGAGCGAAGCTTTACGATCATCGCCTTCCCGGTGCCGGAGATCGGACCGAAGTTTCAGGAGATCTTTGCGGAGACAGTAAAGATCAATACGCTTGACTATATGGTATACCGCAATATTCAGCAGGTGCTCATCGATGCACTGGATCAGGGGGCGGCGGTGCATATTCTCGGTAAGGGAGAGAATCACACTGATCTTACTGTGGCACTGAAGAAGCTGGAGCAGCCGGAAAAACAGACACTGTTTGAGAACTGTGTGGCAGATGTCAACATTCCGGTAGGTGAAGTGTTTACTTCTCCGAAGCTTACCGGAACCAACGGTGTGCTGCATGTGAGTGAGGTATATCTGGAAGAGCTGAAATTCGAGCAGCTTGAGATTACTTTCAAGGACGGTATGATCACGGACTATATCTGTGGAAACTTTGATTCCGAAGAAAAAAATCTTGCCTATATTCGTGAGAACATTCTGTTCCACCATGAGACACTGCCGATGGGTGAGTTCGCGATCGGTACCAACACTACAGCGTACCGCATGGCGAGAACCTATGATATCGCGGGCAGACTGCCGATCCTGATCGCAGAGAAGACCGGACCGCATTTCGCTGTCGGAGATACCTGCTACAGCTGGGCGGAGGATACCGCGGTGTACAATCCGGACGGCAAAGAGATCATTGCCAGAGACAATGAAGTATCCATTCTCAGAAAAGAGGATCCGTCCAAGGCGTACTTCGGATGCCATACGGACATCACGATCCCGTTTGATGAACTCGGCAGGATCTCAGTTCTGAAAGCGGACGGAACACAGATCGACCTGATCAGAGACGGTAAATTTGTACTTCCGGGAACGGAGGCACTCAATGAGCCGCTAGAGAATGAGGACGCAGACTGAAATAAATTAGGAACTGTGGTTGACATTCATGAATACAGTCGGTTAAAATAATGGTTAACTGTGGATGCTATGCATCCCTGTGTAATAATTTATTATATAATGAAGGAGAAAGAACAATGACCAAAGTTGGAATTGTCATGGGCAGTGATTCAGACATGCCTGTAATGGCAAAGGCAGCTGATATTCTGGACAAGCTGGGTGTTTCCTACGAGATGACGATCATCTCAGCACACAGAGAGCCGGATGTCTTTTTCGAATATGCAAAGTCAGCAGAGTCCAAGGGATGGAAAGTGATTATTGCCGGCGCAGGTATGGCAGCTCATCTGCCGGGTATGTGCGCAGCGATCTTCCCGCTTCCTGTCATCGGTATTCCGATGCACACCACATCTCTCGGCGGCAGAGATTCTCTGTACTCTATCGTACAGATGCCTTCCGGTATTCCGGTTGCGACTGTGGCGATCAACGGAGGAGCAAATGCAGGTCTGCTCGCTGCCAAGATTCTTGCTACTTCCGATCCGGAACTTCTGGAGAGACTGAAAGCATACTCTGCGGAGCTGAAGGCACAGGTGGAGGCGAAGGCTGAGAGACTTGCTGAGGTTGGCTATAAAAATTATTAAACAGGGAGGACGCTATGGATTATAAGAAAGCTGGAGTAGATATTGAGGCTGGTTACAAGTCAGTTGAGCTGATGAAGGAGCATGTAAAGAGAACGATGCGCGAGGAAGTGCTGGGCGGTCTCGGAGGATTCTCCGGAGCTTTTTCTCTGGCTAAGATCCGCGAGATGGAAGAGCCGGTACTGCTTTCCGGAACTGACGGATGCGGAACCAAGGTGAAACTTGCATTCATTCTGGACAAGCATGATACCATCGGTATCGATGCGGTTGCCATGTGTGTCAATGATATCGCATGTGCAGGCGGTGAGCCGCTGTTCTTCCTGGACTACATTGCCTGCGGCAAGAACTATCCGGAGAAGATCGCTGCGATCGTCAGCGGTGTTGCTGAGGGCTGCGTGCAGTCTGACTGTGCACTGATCGGCGGTGAGACAGCTGAGCATCCGGGACTGATGCCGGAGGACGACTACGATATCGCAGGTTTTGCAGTAGGCGTAGCTGATAAGAAGGATATGATCACCGGAGCTGAGATCAAGGCAGGGGACACCCTGATCGGTATCGCAAGCAGCGGTGTACACAGCAACGGTTTCTCACTGGTGCGCAAGGTATTTACGATGGATGCTGAGACCCTGAATACCTACCATGAGGAGCTGGGAAGAACTCTGGGCGAGACTCTGCTTGAGCCGACCAGAATCTACGTAAAGGCACTTCGCAGTGTGAAAGAGGCAGGCGTTCGTGTGAAAGGCTGCAGCCATATCACCGGCGGCGGATTCTATGAGAACATTCCGAGAATGCTTCCGGACGGCATCTGTGCTAAAGTGAAGAAGGACAGCTATCAGGTACCGCCGATCTTCAAGATGCTTGCACGCGAGGGCGAGATCGCAGAAGAGATGATGTACAATACCTTCAACATGGGTATCGGTATGGTACTCGCCGTAGATCCGGCAGATGTTGAGACCACCTTAAAGGCTCTGGAAGCAACCGGAGACAAGGCATGGGTGATCGGACAGACCGTCAGCGGTGATAAGGGAGTTGTATTATGTTAAAGCTGGCAGTGCTGGTTTCCGGCGGCGGAACAAATCTGCAGGCGATCATGGATCAGATCGCCGAGGGTAAGATCCCGAATACAGAGATCGCGGTCGTGATCAGCAACAATAAAAATGCCTATGCACTGACAAGGGCAGAGAAGGCAGGGATTCCTTCTGTCTGCATCTCTCCGAAAGATTATGAGAGCCGCGAAGCATTCAATGATGCATTTCTTTCCGCGGTATGCTCCTATGAGCCGGACCTGGTAGTTCTGGCAGGATGTCTGGTTGTGATCCCGGAGAAGATGGTTGCCGCCTTCCCGAATCGCATCATCAACATTCACCCGTCACTGATCCCGTCCTTCTGCGGCACAGGTTTCTATGGCCTGAAGGTGCATGAGAAGGCACTGGAGCGCGGCGTGAAGGTGACCGGGGCAACGGTGCATTTTGTGGATGAGGGTACGGACACCGGCCCGATCATTCTGCAGAAGGCAGTGGAGATCAAACAGGGAGATACACCGGAAGTTTTACAGAAGCGTGTAATGGTAGAAGCAGAATGGCAGATCCTTCCGGAGGCGATCCGTCTGATCGCGGAGGGAAAGATCTGTGTAAAGGATCATCGTGTCATCCGACAGGAGGAAGAAAGATGAAGATTTTAATCGTAGGCAGCGGCGGAAGAGAACATGCGATCGCATGGAAACTCGCACAGAGTCCGAAGGTGGAAAAACTTTACTGCGCACCGGGCAATGCCGGAATCAGTGAGTATGCAGAGTGCGTGAACATCGGTGCGATGGAGTTTGACAGACTGGCTGAGTTTGCAAAGGATCATGAGATCGACCTGACCGTCATCGGTATGGACGATCCGCTGGTAGGCGGCGTGGTAGATGTATTCGAGGCAAACGGTCTGCGTGTATTCGGACCGAGAAAGAATGCAGCGATCCTTGAGGGCTCTAAGGCATTTTCCAAGGATCTGATGAAAAAATACGGCATTCCGACTGCAGCATATGAGAATTTTGACGATGCACAGGCAGCTCTGGCATATCTGGAGACCGCAAAGTTCCCGATCGTGCTCAAGGCAGACGGTCTTGCACTCGGTAAGGGTGTACTGATCTGTCAGACACTGGAAGAGGCAAAGGCAGGCGTTGCAGAGATCATGCTGGATAAGAAATTCGGAGATTCCGGAAACCGTATGGTCATCGAGGAGTTTATGACCGGACGTGAGGTCTCCGTACTTTCCTTCGTAGACGGCAAGACGATCAAGACCATGACTTCCGCACAGGATCATAAGCGTGCAGGTGACGGTGATACCGGTCTGAACACCGGTGGTATGGGAACCTTCTCACCGAGCCCGTTCTATACGGAAGAGGTCGATGCGTTCTGCAAGGAGCATATTTTCCAGGCAACTGTAGATGCAATGGCAAAAGAAGGACGCGAGTTCAAGGGTATCATCTTCTTCGGTCTGATGCTGACAGCGGACGGCCCGAAGGTGCTGGAGTACAATGCGAGATTCGGTGATCCGGAGACTCAGGTAGTGCTTCCGCGCATGAAGACAGATCTCGCAGAGGTATTTGATGCCTGTGTTGACGGCACCCTGGATCAGATCGATCTGGAATTTGAGGACAATGCAGCAGTCTGCGTCGTTCTTGCTTCTGACGGATATCCGGTAAAATATGAAAAGGGCTTCGAGATCCGCGGCCTTGAGAACTTCAAAGAGAAGGAAGGCTACTATGTATTCCACGCAGGTACAAAGAACCAGGACGGAAAGATCGTCACCAACGGCGGACGTGTTCTTGGTGTGACTGCAACGGGAGCGGACCTGAAACTCGCAAGAAAGAATGCTTACGATGCTGTACAGTGGATCGATTTCGATAATAAATATTATCGAAACGACATTGGAAAAGCGATCGATGAGGCATAGAAAGTAAGAAACCGCACAGATATCTGGCGGTAATGCAGTAAGGAGAAGAAAATGAAAGCACTGAAAAAGAATTTGATGATGCAGATGACTGCCGTACTTCTCGCATTTGTCTGCGTATTTGGTATGACTGCGGCAGCAGAGGAGGCATCTTCTGACTACTATCTCTATGATCTTGGTCTTCAGAACGGACAGCTTCAGGAAGACTGGGAGTACTATAACACAGAATACAACGTTGTTGTTCCGGAGGGAACACAGTCTCTGGAACTCAGCCCGGAGCTGTCCAACTACGCAGCAAATATTGTAGAGATCACAGATACGACCATCGGTGAGGATGGAACAGCAACTGTAGATGTTACTGTAGAGGCTGAGAATGGCGCTCAGCTTACCTATACCCTTCATGTAACCACTGAGGGTGCAGCACCTGCAGCAGCAGAGGAAAACGCTGAGGCAGCAGAGGGCCAGACCGAGGCTCCGAAGGCAGAGGAGAAGGATGCAGCACAGGCAGCATTAGAGTCTGAGGCAAACCTTCGTGCTCAGATCGAGAGCGAGGCAGCGATCCGTGAGCAGGCAAGCCAGGAGAAGATCCAGAGCCTGAACGGAGATATCGCAAGCCTGAACAACAAGATCGACATGATCCTGAAGGTCTGCTACGGACTGATCGCACTCTGCGTAGTGCTTCTGTTCTTCATCATCAATCAGAGCCTGCGCAACAAGGATCTGAAGGAAGAGCTGAAGGATGCAAATTCCATGGCAGGAGACAGCTATGAGTTTGCAAGAAGAACTCAGTCTATGCGTACTGACAACTATTACGCACCGGCTCAGAATGCAGCTCCGGCAGAGGAAATGCCGCAGGAGCCGCAGCTCTCCAAGCGTGAGCAGAAGGCTG
>JAUNAF010000072.1 GCA_030527715.1 Eubacteriales bacterium | reverse complement strand
GTGAAAACAGGTCAAAAAAACCGGGCAGGAAAGTGACCCATATCGAGAAAAAGCGGAAACAAGTCAAAGAAATACAGCGGAAAAATAATTTTATAGAGATTCCGCTGTAATTATCTGCCGGAATAATTGCCTGGGAGCAGCCTGCGTTCATGAGCAAGTAGCGAAGCGGATTGTGAATGTCCGCTTTACTTTTCAGAATGCCCGCTGTATCACAGGAAAAAAATTCAAAATATTATAAAAATCTATATAAAAGTCTTGACATATCAAATTTAATCGTATACAATAGAATCAAAGAAAACAAAAACACACAAAACAAAGAAAAATCATCAATCAGAAACAGGACTCTGGTCAAACACAAATCAAAATATTTACAAGGAGGAAACAAAGATGGCAATTTATGATTACAGCGTAACGAAGGCAAATGGTGAGGAGTTTTCTCTGAAAGAGTTTCAGGATAAGGTATTCCTGGTAGTGAATACAGCAACCGGATGCGGCTTCACTCCGCAGTACAAGGAGCTGGAGGAGATGTTCGAAAAGTATCACGGACAGGGATTTGAGATCCTCGATATCCCGTGCAACCAGTTTGCAGGACAGACACCGGGTACTGATGAAGAGATCCATGAGTTCTGCACACTGCATTACAATACAAAGTTCCCGCAGATGAAGAAGTCTGAGGTAAATGGTGAGAATGCACTTCCGCTGTACAGATACCTCAAGGAGCAGAAGGGCTTCGAGGGCTTCGGCAAGGGTGTGAAGGCAATGGCTATGAGCGCAATGCTGAAGAAGATCGATAAGGATTACAAGAACAATCCGGAGATCAAATGGAACTTCACAAAATTCCTGGTAAACCGCAATGGTGAAGTAGTAGCACGTTTTGAGCCGACTGCAGATATGGCAAAGGTAGATGCAGCAGTAGCAGCATTACTGTAAGCGGATTGCGAGAATCCGATTGGCAGAAAGAATAAAAACAGGTTTGAAAAATCTGAAAAGATGGAGGGAAAAGGCATGGATAGAGTAGATATCGCGATCATCGGCAGCGGCCCGGCAGGGGTATCCGCAGCGATCACTTCCAAGGTCCGCAACAAAAATATACTGCTGTTCGGCAGCAGCAACCTGAGTGAGAAGCTCAGAAAAGCACACGGTATCCGCAATTATCCGGGCCTGCCTGATATCAGCGGAGCCGATCTGGCAGACGCATTCTCAAATCACCTGAAAGCACTGGATATTTCCATTCGTCAGGAGCAGGTGACAAATGTCTATGCGATGGGAGATTATTTCGCGATCCAGACATCCGCAGGCATGTATGAAGCATCCACAGTGATCCTTGCAGCAGGTATCGTTCAGGGAAATCCGCTTCCGGGCGAGGATGAGTATCTTGGCAGAGGCGTAAGCTACTGCGCAACCTGCGATGCAGGATTTTACAGAAATAAGACGGTTGCCGTACTCGGATACAACGAAGAGGCACAGGAAGAGACCGAGTTCCTGGCAGATGTCTGCGAAAAAGTATATTATATTCCGGCAAAGGGAACAGCAGAGTTCGAGAAAGAGAATATCGTTGTTCTTGAGGAGAAACCGCAGGAGATCCTCGGCGGTCTGAAAGTAAATGCATTAAAGACCGATCGGCAGACACTTCCGATCGACGGTGTGTTCATTCTGAAGGATGCGGTAAGTCCGGACAAGCTGGTGCCGGGACTGGAGATGGATGGTCCGCACGCAGCAGTAAACCTGCAGATGGAGACCAATCTTCCGGGATTCTTCGTATGCGGCGATGCGGCAGGAAAGCCGTATCAGTATGTGAAAGCAGCAGGTCAGGGAAATATTGCGGCACTGTCCGCAGTCAGCTATCTTGCAGCACAGAAGGCAGCGCAGAAATAAAGAACAAAATTTGAACGCGGATTGCGAATGTCTGCTTTAAATTGTACATCACGGAACCGATTATCTGCTTTATATTGTACATCGCGGAACCGATTATCTGGTTGCACAGTTAATTTTTTGCGATATAATAGCACTGGGCACATCGGTCGGAGCAAGACCACGGCCTGGTTTTAAGATAGATAGAAATCAGAAAGAAGGAGGATTTTATCATGGTAAAGAAGATTCAGAATAATGATATGAGCGAAGTAAATGCACAGGCACTGGCAGTGGTAGATTTTTCTGCTGTATGGTGCGGACCGTGCAAGATGCTGGCACCGGTAGTAGATGAGCTGGCTGAGGAGATGGCAGGCGAGGCATCCTTCTACAATGTAGATGTGGATGACAATGCAGATGTAGCAATGAAGTACGGTATCCAGAGCGTACCGAGCATCTTCCTTTTCAAGAATGGTGAGATCGTTGACCGTACGGTCGGATTCCAGCCGAAGGCCCAGTTAAAGGCCTGGATCGACGCACATAAGGCCTGAGAATATGGCAGATAAGTACGATGCACTGAAGCTGGAGAATCAGCTCTGCTTTCCGCTCTATGCCTGTTCCAGAGAGATCACCAGAGTATATACACCGTATCTGGATAAGCTCGGACTGACCTATACACAGTATATTACCATGATGGTGCTCTGGGAGCATCCGACGATCAGCGTCAGAGACATGGGGGAACTGCTTCATTTAGGTTCAGGTACACTGACTCCGCTTCTGAAAAAAATGGAACAGAGAGGGCTGCTCACCCGTGCAAGAAGCACCGAGGATGAGCGAATCGTGAATATTACCGTGACCGAAGAGGGCATGGCTCTGAGAGAAAAGGCGCTGGATGTACCGCAGCATGTCGGCAGCTGCATCAACATCAGTCCGGAAGAGGCAGGACAGCTTTATTCGGTATTATATAAAATACTTGATAAGATCGGGGAAGGGGAATAACCTTCCCCTTTTTTGCGTATATGTATTGGAAAATTGTAAAATATTGGTTATAATAGACAATAATATAAATAAAAACAAGCCTGTCACATGAATTATTGACAACTATTTAAAGTCTGTCGCATGAATGATTGAAAACTATTCAGAGCCCATCTCGAAAATGCTTCGCATTTCCTCAATATGGCTTCTCGCCATATGATTCCGGATGAAATTTTGTGCTTACAAGCAAGCCTGAGCACAAAATCTATCCCAAATCGCATGGCTCTGAATAGTTACTATTCTTGATAAAACCGGGGAGAACAAAATGAGTGAACTTACAGCCCGCCTGCAGCAGGAGCAGGATATTTCCGATGAAGAACTGATCGTCCTGATCGAGGGCGGTGATGATCAGGAAGACCTGAAAAAGAGAGCAGATGCCGTGCGCCGTGAGCATTACGGTATCGAGGTCTACACCAGAGGCCTGATCGAATTTACCAATTACTGCAAAAATGACTGCTACTACTGCGGGATCCGCAGAAGCAATACACTTGCAGACCGTTACCGTCTGGATAAGGAGACGATCCTTGCCTGCTGCAAAGAAGGATATGAGCTTGGATTTCGCACCTTTGTACTGCAGGGCGGCGAGGACGGCTATTACACAGATGACAGGATCTGCGATATCGTAGCGGCGATCCGTGCCCAGAATCCGGACTGTGCGATCACGCTGTCACTCGGAGAAAAGACAAAGGAGAGTTTTCAGCGCTATTATGAAGCCGGTGCGAACCGCTATCTGCTTCGCCATGAGACCGCGGATGAGGAGCATTATCGGATGCTGCATCCGGAAAGTCTGAGTCTTCAGAAGAGAAAGCAGTGTCTGTGGGATCTGAAGGAGATCGGTTATCAGATCGGATCCGGTTTTATGGTCGGCTCACCTTACCAGAAGACAGAGTATCTGGTGGAGGATCTGCGTTTTCTGCAGAAGCTGTCACCGGATATGATCGGGATCGGACCCTATCTGACACACAAGGAAACACCGTTCAAGGACTTCCCGAACGGAAGCATGGAGCAGACACTGCGCATGATCTCGATTCTGAGGCTGATGTTCCCGTATGCGCTGATTCCTGCAACGACTGCATTGGGAACGATCCATCCGAGGGGAAGAGAGTTCGGCCTTCAGGCCGGTGCAAATGTGGTGATGCCGAATCTTTCACCGACCGGGGTGAGAAAGCTCTATCAGCTGTATGAAAATAAAATCTGTACCGGAGAAGAGGCGGCAGAGTGCCGCGGATGCTTAAGCAGGCGCGTGGCGAGCGTCGGCTATGAGCTGGTCGTGGATGTCGGAGACGTGAAAAGATAGGACAGAGAATCATCGGAGAGGCTGAAGGAGGAGATCAGAGCTTCCTTCTGGCGGCGTGTCAGCTGTTTGATCGCATATTCCCGCTGCATGGCCTCCTGCTTTGTCTCATATTCTTCATAGTAAACCAGAACAACCGGGAGACGAGAGCGCGTGTATTTCGCGCCCGTCCCCCGGTTATGTGTATCCAGTCTTTTTTTCAGATCTGTAGTCCAGCCTGTGTACAGAGAATCATCACTGCACTTCAGGATATAGGTATAATTCATAACTCACACTTTCTGTTATAACTGCGCATATATCATCATAATACCAGCAGATATACTAACATAAAGTGGCAGAAACTTCCACCCATTACGAAGAGATGAAAGATCTCATGGCTGCCGAATGCCTGATGCTTTGCATTGAAGATCGGAAGCTTCAGTGCATAGATAACGCCGCCGATGGTATAGATGACACCGCCGGTGAACAGCCATGCGAACTGCATTGCCGTCATTCCGTGGAAAATCTGAGGCAGCGCGATCAGACAGAGCCAGCCCATTCCGATGTAGATCAGGGAGGAGAACCATTTCGGGCAGGTGATCCAGAACATTTTGATCAGCATGCCGATGATGGCAACACCCCATACAAGAGCCAGCAGAATATATCCAATGTGCTGATCCAGAACCAGCAGGCAGACCGGAGTATAGGAACCGGCGATCATTACAAAAATCATCATATGGTCCATCTTGCGAAGGACTCTGTTCACACGCTCCGAAATATCAAAGCCATGATAGGAAGCACTTGCCGCATAGAGCATGACCATGCTGAGAATAAAAGCTGTGACAGAAATGCCGTATACAGGTTCCGGATGCCTTCCGGCGAGGAGCAGAAGCGGAACCGCAGCCAGCTGACATAAAATCATCGCGATAAAATGAGTCAGACAGCTCGCAGGATCTTTCAGACGAAACTTCGAAAAACGAAGACCGGACAACGGTAAAGAAGCAGAAATATCTGATTTCATGAACGACACCTCCTGTGATATAAATAGAAACTACAACAAGTAGTTTTGAATACTATGTGTTGAATTATCTAGATTATATATCCGATAAAAGGAAAATGCAAGGGGAAAACGCAAATCAGAGCAACCTTTGTATACATTTGTGGAAATATGCGGTATAATTCATATGTATATCGTAAAAGATATAATGTAACTGTTCAGAACAGGTCGAAGCACTTGCTGCTGAGACCGTAAGAACATGATTCAAAGCTCAAATCCATTCGCTGAAAGCGAATTTTGCATGGATTTGAGCGCGTAACTGTGAGGGTACTGAACAGTTACTGTATGATAATGATTCGAAAGAGGTACAGAAATTATGCCAGAACAGAATTGGAATGAGATCGGCAGCAATATCAGCAAAGCCGTATCTGAGGCGATCGATACCGGTGATTTTGGAAAGCTGAATCAGACGATACAGGACACCATGCGTTATACGACCGGTCGTCTTTATAAAGCTGCCGGTGATCAGCTGATGCAGGCGCAGGCGAGAAGTGAGCAGCAGGCACAGCAGGCTCAGATGAGAAGCGAGCAGCAGGCTCAGCAGGCGCAGGCAAGGAAAGCGCAGATGGCACAGGCGCAGGCGAGAGCGGAGATGAAAAAAAGAAGGTATTCAGTAGGTCAGGCACCGAAGACACGCAGCTATACCTGGACAGTGCTTGGAGTGCTTGGACTGATCATCTTTGGCAGCATGGAGATGAGTCTGGGAGGAATCTCGATACTTACCAGCCTCAGCAAGATGCTGATCCCGATGCTGGTCATTGCCGCAGGCTTTCTGTTTTCCATCTATGCAGTGGTGCATGGCTCACATATGCGTGCGACGAGCCGCCTGTTTCAGCAGTATGTGGAGCTGATCGGGGATGGCGAGATGATATCCGTGGATGAGCTGGCAGGACGCACCGGCAAGGATCGCAAGGCGACACTGAAGGAGATCAGAAGCATGCTGCAGAACGGTCTGTTTCGAGAGGGAGTTCTCGATGCAGAGGAAAAATATCTCTTTGTCACCAGAGAAGCGTACGAGGGATATCAGAACAGCATGAATATGATCCGTCAGAAGCAGGAAGCACAGCAGAAAGCGGAGAAACAGGAACAGAAGAGAAAGCAGGAGGCGCAGACTCAGAGTGAGGCCAGAAGAGACGGTCTGTCAGAGGAAGTGCTGAAAGTGATCAACGAGGGAGAGAGTTATGTTCGCAAGATCCGTTCATACAATGAGCGAATCTCAGATGAGCGTATTTCCGAGAAACTGAACGGACTGGAGAGTGTGACCGGAAAGATCTTCGAATATGTGGAGGAGCATCCGGAGAGTGCTTCAGAGACCAAAAAGCTGCTTCGCTATTATCTGCCGACGATGGAAAGACTGCTGGAGTCCTATGTCAAGCTGGATGACAGTCCGACACAGGGAGCAAATATCGAAAAATCCAGACGGGACATTGAGCAGACACTGGATACATTAAATGAAGCATTTGCGCGTCTGTTTGACAACCTGTATCAGGATACCTCCATCAATATTGCATCCGATATCTCAGTTCTGAATACCCTGCTGGCGCAGGAGGGACTGACCGGAAAGCAGATGGGAATGTAACTGTTTGTGAAAGTACTGAAGAGTATAAATAATATCAGATAAGGACAGAGAGGAGTTTACTTTCATGAGTGACGAAAAGACAATGAATATTCCACCACTGACACTGGAGCCGTTTGCAGAGCCGGCAGCTCCGACCACAGAGGATCAGACCACAGCAGCTTTTGCAGCTGAATCTGCGGCAGCGGCAGCAATGCCGACACTGACCATGCCGGGCATGGAGACCGCAAAGGCCGCTGCACCGGAACCGGCAGCTGCCAAAGAAGAAGAGATCAAGCAGGTGCAGGTGATCGATGAGACAAACTTTACACCGGAGGAGATCGCCCAGGTAGAGAATTTCGCAAAGCAGATCAATGTCACTGACAGCAATGTGATTCTGCAGTACGGCGCAGGTGCCCAGCAGAAGCTGGCAGATTTCTCAGAGAAAGCTCTTGAAAATGTACGCACACAGGATCTCGGGGAAGTCGGCGATATGCTGGCAGGTGTGGTAAGCGAGCTCAAGACCTTTGATACAGATGAGGATAAGGGCAAGGGACTTTTCGGACTCTTCAAGAAGAGCGAAAACAAGCTTGAGACCATGAAGGCAAAATATAACAAGACCGAGGCAAACGTGGACAAGATCTGTGATGCACTGCAGGATCATCAGGTGCGTCTGTTAAAGGACAGCGCAGTGCTCGATCAGATGTATGAGCTGAATCTTGTATACTTCAAAGAGCTGTCCATGTATATTCTGGCAGGTCAGAAGCGGCTGAATGAGGTCCGCGCGACAGATCTGGCAGCGGCAAAGAAGAAAGCGCAGGAGACAGGCGCTCCGGAAGATGCACAGGCAGCGAAGGATCTGGCAGACTACTGCGACCGCTTTGAGAAAAAGCTTCATGATCTGACACTGAGCCGTATGGTATCTCTGCAGACAGCACCGCAGCTGCGTCTGATCCAGAACAATAACACAATGATGGTGGAGAAGATCCAGTCCACACTGGTGAATACGATCCCGCTCTGGAAGAATCAGATGGTGATCGCACTTGGTCTTGAGCACGCAGCACAGGCTGCACGCGCACAGAATGCCGTGACCGAGATGACCAACGAGCTTCTGAAGAAAAATGCAGAAAAGCTGCACAGTGCGACGGTATCCACAGCAAAAGAGGCAGAGCGCGGTATCGTAGATATGGAGACCCTGCGCCATACCAATGCCGAACTGCTGGCAACCTTCGATGATGTATTGAAGATCCAGGCAGAGGGACGCCAGAAGAGATATGAGGCAGAGCAGGAAATGATCCGCATGGAAGAAGATCTCAAGAAAAAGATGCTGGAAATTCGATAACAGCTCTTGAAATGTCGGATCACAGGAGGAAACATGAAAACATCACTTGTAATAATGGCAGCGGGTATCGGTTCGCGCTTCGGCGGAGGAATCAAACAGCTTGAGCCGGTTGGCGTTAACGGTGAAATCATCATGGATTATTCGATTCACGACGCAATCGAGGCAGGCTTTGACAAGATCATTTTTATTATCCGCAGAGAGATCGAAGCGGATTTTAAAGAGGTGATAGGGGATAGAATTGAAAAAATCTGCACCGAAAAAAACGTGGAAGTGGCATACGCATTTCAGTCTCTGACGGACCTTCCGAAAGGGTATGAAGCGCCGGCAGAGCGGACGAAACCATGGGGGACCGGGCAGGCGGTGCTTGCTGCAAAGGAGATCATCAAAGAGCCGTTTGCGGTGATCAACGCAGATGATTACTATGGCAGGGAGGCCTTTGTAAAATTACATGAATTCCTGACGGGCAAGGTCACAGAGTTTGATTATGCAATGGTGGGATTTATTCTGAAAAATACACTTTCCGAGAACGGCGGCGTCACGAGGGGGATCTGCAGCGTAGATAAGAGCGGATATCTCACAGATGTGGTAGAGACCGCAAATATTGAAAAGACAGAAAACGGTGCCGCTGTGGACGGAAGGCCGGTAGATCCGGATTCTTACGTTTCCATGAATATGTGGGGCCTGTCCCCAAAATTCACGGAGATACTGGAGGAGGGATTCAGAGAGTTTCTGGACACACTGGAAAACCCGATGAAGGGAGAATTTCTGATTCCGATCTATATAGGAAAGCTTCTGCAGCAGAAGAAGCTGACGGTTAAGGTGCTGCCGACAGAAGATAAATGGTTTGGCGTTACCTATAGGGAAGATAAGCAGCTGGTCATGGACAGCATTCGAAAACTGATCGCGGATGGTGTATATGCGGAAGATCTGCATGGATTTACGAAGATCTCAAAAAACGGATAACTCCAGAGTGACAGAGGGATGGTGGAGCATCGTATGGATATTAAAAGCAAAAATCGATTTAATACCTTCAAAAAAAGTCTGGCCGGATTAGCTTTGGCAAAAACGCGCGATCCGGAAGATGAATTTGTGCTCAGCGGAACTGTTCAGAAATTTTGTCTGACATTTGATATTGCATGGAAAGTGATGAAGGATCTCACCGTCAAATATTTTGGAATCCTTGATTTTGCAACAGGATCTCCGCGAGAATGTTTGCGTATGGCATACAGTGTGAAACTGATCTCAGATGATCGATGGATGCAAATGGCTCGTATGAGAAAAGATCTGACACATGACTATGAAGGAAGTCTTGCCAAAGAGTCGTTTCATATAATTATTGACGAATATCTGGATCTGTTTGAAGAATTTGCCGCGACAGCAGCTCCTTATATGTCTGAGGAAGAAATAAAATGAATATGACCATCGACGAGATCGGTACACTCAAGAAAATAGATGTATTTGTATATGAGGAATGTCAAAATCCGTATCTGAAGGACGATATAGATCGGTATTCAAAAAAAATCTATTAAATCATAAATCTAGTACAAGATAAGAAAAGGAGGGACTCTATGGGATTATTCGGAAAATTATTTGACAAAAAAGAATGTGCATTCTGTGGCGGAGAGATCGGCATGCTGGGTAATCGCAAGCTGGAAGACGGCAACATGTGCAAGCAGTGTGCTGCAAAGCTGTCTCCGTGGTTCAGCGACCGCAGAAGCAGTACTGTTGCAGAGATCCGAGAGCAGCTGACCTACAGAGAGAATAACAAACAGGCAGTAGCGGCATTCCACACGACCAGAACACTCGGCCGCGGCACAAAGATCCTTCTGGATGAGGACAGCAGAAAGTTTATGGTGACCAGAGCGAGAAATCTGCAGGAGGCAAATCCGGATGTTCTGGATTTCTCAGATGTTACCGGAGTGGATTTCAGGATCGATGAGAACCGCTCAGAGGATAAGCGTGAGGATAATGAGGGCAAGAAGGTCAGCTACAATCCGAAACGTTATTTCTACAGCTACGATTTTCATGTGACGATCTTTGTAAACAACCCGTATTTTAATGAGATCAGAGTTCGTCTCTGCGATTCAAACGTGCAGATGGGAGATGCGGTACCGGAGATGCGTAAGCCGAATCCGCGCATCAATCCGGAGTATAAAGAGCTGGAGGCTATGGGCAATGAGATCAAGCGGATCCTTACCGGAGTGAGAGATCAGGCAAGAGAGGAAGCGGCACCGAAGACGGCTGCAACCTGCCCGTGGTGCGGAGCAACTACGATGCCGGATGCAAACGGATGCTGCGAATATTGCGGTGGTTCTTTAAAAGGATAAATTTTTGAAAAAATAAAATATCACAACAAAATTATCTGAAAATTGCGAAAGATTCACAAAAATGTGTGTCTTTCGCTTTTTTTGTGTCTGAATAGTTGCAGGGGAAATCACGGAAAGATAAAATGGAAATGGAGCAGTTTACGCACCGTTTGTGTTGTTAAATAACCGCTCTTGCCAGCTTTGTTTACAGAAAAAGACAGAATCGGTAAAATATTCACATGGGTCAATGTAGCTTGATAATGGGACATAAGTAAAATCCAGGGGGGATAGATATGATGAAGTCCAGGAAAACCAGAAAGTGGTATAAAAAAGTGACGGCGATGTTGTTGACCGCAGCTTTGCTGAGTCAGAGCTGCATATCGTTGACAGCGGCAGATGCTGATATACCTCAGGCAAGTGAAAGCCTGCAGGAAGAGGCGGCCGTGGCAAAGGCAGCAGCAGAGTCAGAGGCAGCGGCAAAAGCAGCGGCGGAAGCAGAAGCGGCAGCGAAAGCAGCGGCGGAAGC
>JAUNAF010000071.1 GCA_030527715.1 Eubacteriales bacterium | reverse complement strand
ACCACAGGTGTGGTGTGGAGCAAAAGTGTGCAACTTGTTATTGCAATTTTGGTATATTAAAACTTGTAAAAACTGAAAAACAGGGAGGAAGAGACTCATGGGAAAAATCAAATCTTTCATGGCAGAGTTTAAAGAGTTTGCTCTCAAGGGAAACGTAGTCAGCATGGCAGTCGGTGTTATCATCGGCGGAGCGTTCCAGAGCATCGTTACATCTCTGCTGGATAACGTGATCAATCCGATCATCGGATGTTTCAATGTAGGCGGATTCACAGGACTTACCATTCATGTTGGAAAGGCAGAGCTGCTGGTCGGCACCTTTATCATGGACATCATCAATTTCCTGATCATGGCAATGGTCGTATTCATGATCGTAAAGGCAATGAACAAGGCAATGACTCTCGGCAAGAAAGAGGAAGAAGAAGAGGAGACCACTAAGGAGTGCCCGTTCTGTAAGAGCGAGATCCCGCTGGAGGCAACCAGATGCCCGCACTGCACATCACAGCTTGAGGATTAAGAAAAAAATCCCGGTACCTAGATGGTATCGGGATTTATTTTGCGCTTTTTCAGGCGATATTCTATGAAAAGCTGTATCAGATAACCGATGATGGCCGCGGCAGGTACGCTTAAGAACATGCCGAGGACACCTCCGATGCTGCCGCCGATCGTGATCGAGACAATGATCCAGAGCGGTTTGATGCCGACGCTGTCGCCCATGATCTTCGGTCCGAGAAACAGGCCGTCAAACTGCTGAAGAATGAAGATCAGGATGAGGAAACCGAAGGCTTTTACCGGACTGACCATGAGCAGGACCATAAGACCCGGGATCGCTCCGATAAAAGGTCCGAAGTAAGGGATCATGTTTGTGAGTCCTACGACTACGCTGATCAGCAGAGCATAATCCATACGGAGAATGTTCATAAAGATAAAGCAGAGCACACCGATGATCAGGGAATCGATCGATTTTCCGACAATGAAGCTGCGGAAGATCAGATTGCAGTGTCCGAGGATCTGCAGTGTGATCTGGATGTAGGATTCCGGAACAAGGGTGTAGATCAGCAGCCGGAAATGTCTTGCCAGTCGTTTCTTATCGATCAGCATATAGACTGAGACGATAAACGCGATCAGCAGATTCAGCAGCGCAGATACCAGCGAGACGGAAAAGGTGTAGATCGCCGGAACAAAGTTGCTTGCGACAGACCGCAGGGAGCGGATCGCGCTCGGAAGGAAATCATTTACGGCATTCTCCACGGTAGAGACATCCAGATTTGGGAAGCGCTTCTCGAGATCCTGGAAAAACTGGTAGGTCATTTTTGTGAGATTCGGCAGGTTGTTGATCAGATCTGTGATACTGCTGATGATCTGCGGCACGATAAAGAGGACGCAGGTCAGTAACAGACCGAGCACAAAAGCATAGGCAATGACCATCGCCAGCACGCGGCAGACGCGTATGCTCTTCAGCCGGCAGCGATCGTGTAGCAGACGGATCATCCAGTTGATCAGCGGATTCAGAATGAAGGCGATCAGCGCACCGATGATAAAGGGCATCAGAAGCCGGACCACGGAACGGATTCCATTGGAAACCGCATGAGGAGTCATAACGACTCGGATGATCAGAGCAGCACAGGCGATTACCACCAGAGCATAGACGGAAATCGTAAAGTACTGGTTGTTCGGCAGAAATTTTTTCTTTGCCTGCTTTTTCTTCTCAGAGGATGCAGGAGAAGCGGTATCTTGATTGTCCATAAAGCACCTCACTTTTCAAAAATATGACTGCGGGTAGAAAAGAATAAAAAAAAGCACCGCCCCCACAGCTCATGTCTGCAAAAACGATACTTTAGTGCGCGATCAGGGGCTCGAACCCTGGACACCCTGATTAAGAGTCAGGTGCTCTGCCAACTGAGCTAATCGCGCTCGTTATTTTGTTTGTCTTAGTGGCTAACCGCTTCAACAAAAAGGATTATAGTACAGTCTACAGGAAAATGCAAGTACTAATTTAAAGAAATTTTGTACTTATTTATGTACAATTTCAAGAGCTTGATTTTGTGCAAAATTCTACTTATATTATAGGATAATACCTTGGAAAGAAAGAGATGGATGCTTGCATACTTGAGGAAATAGTGATATTTTATCTCAAAGAAGAAAAATCTTGCTCTTTAAAGTGGCAAACAGGATAAAGAAATTGGAGGAACTATGAATAGACAGAGCAGTGCAATGGTACTGGAGGGCGGTGCAAACCGCGGTATTTTTACCGCAGGTGTGCTGGACTATCTGATGGAATGTGATTTCTGGACGGATTATGTGGTCGGTGTTTCAGCCGGCGCATGCAATGCAGTGGATTATGTGTCCAGACAGCCGGGAAGATCCAGAGACTGTATTATTGCCTGGAATCAGGAGAAGAAGCGTGATCAGCTGAAAAACTTAAGGGAAGAGCACAGCATCATAGATATGAGAATGCTGTTTGATACTTTTCCGAATCATCTGTATCCGTTTGACTTTGATACATATTTTAATTCAGATATGAAGTGTGAGCTTGTAGTGACCAACTGTCTGACCGGAAAGCCGGAGTACCGCAGCGAGACGGAGGATGCGAAACGCCTGATGCGTCTGTGCAGAGCATCGAGCAGTCTGCCGATGCTCTCACCGAAGGTAATGCTGGATGGGGAGCCGTTTTATGACGGGGGACTGGCAGATTCGATCCCGGTACTGCACACCAGAAAACTCGGATATGAGAAGATCATCGTTGTGCTGACTCAGATGGCCGGATATCAGAAGACCACTTCATCAAAACAGCTTGCGCTGCTGCAGGCGCGCTATCACCGTTATCCGAATATGGTGCGCAGTTATGCACTGCGGGCGGAGCGTTATAATAAGAGTCTGGAGCATATTGCAAAGTGGGAGGCAGCCGGAAAGCTGTTTGTCATCCGTCCGGAGATCACACCGGTGAAGCGCCTGGAGAAAAACGAGGAAAAGCTGAATGTATTTTACAAGCATGGCTATGATCTTATGGGTCGCAGATATGATGAACTGAGAGCTTATATGGAAGCTTAAGCGTATGATCTGACTCTGGATGGAATGAGAGAGAGGAAAGCTGTGAGGTAGTCTATGACAAAAAATGAGCTGGCGCTGGAAGTGATCGAGCGCCTGAAAAAGGAATATCCGGATGCAGACTGTACGCTGGATTATACAGATGCCTGGAAGCTCCTGGTGAGTGTCCGGCTGGCAGCACAGTGTACAGATGCCAGAGTAAATATCGTAGTGCAGAAGCTCTATGAAAAATATCCGGATGTCAATGCACTGGCGGAAGCGGGGGAAGATGCCATAGAGGAGATCGTGCGTCCCTGCGGTCTGGGAAGAAGCAAGGCTCGTGATATCAGTGCCTGCATGAAGATGCTCAGAGATGAGTATCACGGCGAGGTGCCGGACGACTTTGACGAGTTGATGAAGCTGCCGGGAGTCGGAAGAAAGAGCGCAAACCTTATCATGGGAGATGTTTTCCACAAGCCGGCGATCGTGACGGACACGCACTGTATCCGTCTCTGCAACCGTATCGGACTGGTGGATCAGATCAAGGATCCGAAAAGAGTGGAAATGGCGCTCTGGAAGCTGATCCCGCCTGAGGAGGGCAATGATTTCTGCCATCGCCTGGTAAATCACGGGCGGGAGGTGTGTACGGCGAGAACCAAACCGTACTGCGACCGCTGCTGCCTGAGCGATCTGTGTGCAGAGCATCAGGCAGAATTGAATTCATGATAATGGAATGTTCGAGGAGCATGCATTCTATTGGTTATAGCATAACGAAAGAGAGGAAGGGATATTATGGAAGAACATATGATGCGGGAAATGAAGTGGCTTGAAGGAGAATTGATGAACAATGCTCGTATCGATCCGAACCTTTACGTGGAATACGATGTAAAGAGAGGACTCCGTGACTCTGCAGGTAAAGGTGTGCTGACCGGACTGACAGAGATCTCCGATGTATCCGGATATCAGCTGATCAACGGACGAAGAATTCCGTCCGACGGAGAACTGTACTATCAGGGTGTGAATGTCATCGACCTCGTTCATGGGATAAAGGGAAGAAAATTCGGTTTTGAGGAGACCATCTATCTGCTGCTCTTCGGAAGACTGCCGAATGCAGCGGAGCTGGAGCGTTTTTCAGAGGATATGTTTGCACTGCAGGATCTTTCCGGACGTTTTGTGCGCGATGTCATTATGAAGGGCTCCAACGCCAACATCATGAATGCGATGCAGCGCTGCATCCTGGCACTGTATACCTACGATGACAATCCGGACGATATCTCACCGTCCAACGTGCTGCGTCAGTCACTGGAAATGATCGCAAAGCTTCCGATGATCGCCATCTACTCCTATCATTCTTACCGTCATTTCAGAAAGGATGAGATGCTGTTTATCAGAAATCCGCAGAAGGGTCTGTCCATGGCAGAGAATCTGCTTCTGATGCTTCGTCCGAGCGGAGAGTATACCGAGCTGGAGGCAAAGGTGCTGGATATCGCACTGGTGCTGCATGCAGAGCATGGCGGTGGTAACAACTCCACCTTTACGACCCATGTGGTGACCTCCTCAGGTACAGATACCTATTCTGCGGCGGCAGCATCGATCGGTTCTCTGAAAGGACCGAGACACGGCGGCGCGAACCTGAAGGTGCAGAACATGTTTGCGGACATCAAGGCAAATGTCTCCGACTGGACCGACGAGCAGGAGGTAGAGGAGTATCTGAAAAAGATCCTGAACAAGCAGGCCTTTGACCGCACCGGACTGATCTACGGTATGGGACATGCAGTCTACACACTTTCTGATCCGAGAGAAGTGCTGCTGAAGAGCTTTGCCGAAAAACTTGCCCAGGAAAAACAGAAAGAGGAAGAGTTTGCGCTCTATGAGCTTGTGGAAAGACTGGCCGGACGTCTGGTTATGGAGCACAGAAAGCTGTTTAAGAACGTCTGCGCAAATGTCGACTTCTACAGTGGTCTCGTCTACAGCATGCTGGGAATCCCGGAAGAGCTGTTCACTCCGATCTTCGCGATCTCCCGTATGCCGGGCTGGAGTGCACATCGTCTGGAAGAGCTGGTAAATGCCGGCAAGATCATTCGTCCGGCTTATAAATATGTAGGACATCATACCGAGTTCCATGATCTTGAAGACAGATAAGAAAGAGTAAAATAATACTTGCATTTCCTAAGGAGATATGCTAATCTAACTGTAGTTAGAAAAAGCTAACAAATATAGTAAAATCAGCAGAGCGTGGTCTCTGCTATTTTACCGGATAATGGTTAGAAAAAACTAACAATAGTGCGATGCGACTATCAACAAGGGGAAGGTTATGGAGAAGAAGTGCTGTGATATGGAATCCTATCTGATCAATAATTGTGCACCGACTCTGGCAGCGGTGAAGACAGCGAATCTGTTTTCGATGCCGTGTGTGTCGGAGGAAGATCTGAATGCTCAGCTTATGGTCTGGAATGAAAAGCTGAGGACACGAGGCGTGGCAATTTTTATTCTGAGAAGATACCGTGACAGAGCACTGCTCTATGTCTGCCGCAGGAGCCGTCTGCAGAAAGATCTGAAGAAGACCGGTGTCAGCCGTTTTCTGAAACAGTACGGATATGAGGAGCTTTCTGCAGATGCGGCGATTGCCAGGCTGACGGAACGGATGAATGCGCAGGAGGAATTCCCGCATGAGATCGGTGTATTTTTGGATTATCCGCTGGGAGATGTCATCGGGTTTATCAAAAATGCAGGAAAAAACTATAAATGTTCCGGCTGTTGGAAGGTCTACTGTGATGAATGTACGGCGCAGAAGCAGTTTGCTGCCTATCGAAAGTGCGGTGAGATCTATCACAGACTGTGGGTCAACGGACGCAGCATCATGAAGCTGACAGTTGCAGCATAAAAAGAGGAGGATAAGGATTATGAGCAAAGCAGCAGTTGTGTATTGGAGTGGAAGCGGAAATACTGAGGAAATGGCAAAGAAGATCCTCGAGGGAGCAAAGGCAGCAGGCGCAGAGGCAGAGCTGTTTGAAGCAGACGGATTTACCGCAGCAATGGCGGAAGGATTTGATGCACTCGCTTTCGGATGCCCGGCAATGGGTGATGAGGAGCTGGAGGATACCGTGTTCCTTCCGATGTTTGAGTCCTGCGAGGAAGTGCTGAAGAGCAAGAAAGTGATTCTGTTCGGTTCCTATGGCTGGGGAGACGGCGAGTGGATGAGAAGCTGGGAGAGTTCCTGCGAGGAAAAGGGCATCAAGCTGTTCCGCGAGAGCCTGATCTGCAACGAGATGCCGGATGATGAAGGCCTTGAAAAATGTGAAGCACTCGGCATGGCACTTGCTTAAATAGAAAGAACATAACTGTTCAGAGTCCGCAGAAGATGCAGCAGCATTTTTTGTGGACTTTTTGTGTTCTGTTGCGGTTGACGAAAATCAGAACCGCATGATAGAATGTACTTAACTATAGTAACTGGTCAGAGTTCATCTCGAAAATACTTCATATTGTCCGGATATGGCTTCTTGTCATATGATTTCGCACAATAGAAATCACGCTCTGAATAGTTACAAATAATATTCCTTAGGGAGGGGGATGAGTGATGAAAAAGATGAGATTAGCGGCATTTGCGCTTGGCAGCATGCTGGCAGTCGGCGCGATTTCCTGTGGAGCTGCCGCTGAGGAAGGTGCCATTGAGTACAAACATGTGGATGCTCCGGTTCCTGCAAACGAGAACGGAGTGGTGACCGCAGAAGAGTGGTCAGAGATCTATCCGGAGATCGTAGAGTCCATGAATGCGAATGCGGACAACAATTACCGTATCAGCTATCTGGAGGAGGATCCGTATCTGACGAATGTATATGAGGGATATGGATTTGCGATCGATTACACCAGTGCGATCTCGCATTCATACACACTGGAGGACGTACATAACACAGAGCGTCCGCATCCGTATGCAAACTGCATCACCTGTAAGACACCGGATTACACAAAGCTGGTAAATGATATGGGTGAAGAGGCATATATGTATGACTTTGAAGAGACCTGGTCACAGATGAATGAGAATATCAGCTGCTACAACTGTCATGAGAATCAGGCAGGAAATGCAGGTCAGCTGGTAGTGACACATTCCTACGTGACAAAGGCACTCGGAGATGAGATGGAAAACTTTGATCCGGCAGTACTTTCCTGCGGACAGTGTCACATCGAGTACTTCTTCGAGCCGGATACCAAGGCAACGACGATGCCGTACAGCAGTGCTGAGACGATGGATCCGGAGAAGATCCTTGCATATTATAATGAGAGAGGTTTTTCTGACTGGACTCAGGAGAGTACCGGAACAGGCCTGCTGAAGGCACAGCATCCGGAGTTTGAGACCTTTACAGGAGCAGGAAGCGTTCATGCCGGCATGCTCAACTGTGCAGACTGTCATATGGCAAAGACTACTTCAGAGAACGGTGTGACCTACACAAGCCACAAGCTGGAGAGCCCGCTTGAGAATGAGCAGATCCTTCAGTCCTGTGTACAGTGTCACGGTGATACTGATATGAAGGCAAAGGTTGCAGCAATTCAGGAAGAGATCGTCGGACGTGAGAAGGAAGTTGGAGAACAGCTCTCCACTCTGAAGTCTACTCTGGAAGAGGCAGTGACTGCAGGCGAGATGAACGAGGATGTTCTGAATGATGTTCGTGCACTGTATCGTGATGCTCAGTGGTATTGGGATTTCTGCTATGTGGAGAACAGCGAAGGCGCACACAATTCCACCATGGCAAGAAGATGCCTGAATAACGCAGAGACACTGATCAACGCAGCGATGGCACGGTTTGCATAAAACCTGACGAAAAGTCCGGGAGGCGGAAAGTAGATCCGCCTCCCTTTTGTATGTGTGGATGGCGAAGGAAGTAGATTAAGGGAGATGTGTATGCCTAGATCACGGACAGGAAAGAAAAAAAAGAAGAATTATGTAAATGTGATTATCATAGGTATTTTAATTGCTATTATTGGTGTCTTATCATATAAAATGTTTTACGAGAACAATAATATTAAGACGATTGAAAAGACGGTAAGACTTTCTTTTGAGAATATTGGTGAATTGGCAACAGAAAGTGCATATACAACGACTGTTGGCTCGATGAGCAAATCGAGAGGACAGAGCTTAGGAATCGAAATCCCATTTACAAAATCTACGATCATATATTCATATGATTATATTATTAAAGCGGGCATTGATTTTGCAGATGTTCAGGCGAAAGTAGACGATGTCAATAAAATCATTACAATCAGCATGCCGGAGTTTCGAATTTTGAGTAATGAAATAGTCCTGGATTCGCTGAAAGTGTATTATGAAAATGAAAGTCTTTATACTAATATTTCTGTTGATGAGCGCAACACAGAAGACTTAAAACTTCAGGCAGAGGCAGAGCAGGCAGCAATAAATAATGGAATATTGGATAAGGCGAAGGATAATGCAGAAGCTGTAATAAAAGGGTTTGTGGCAAACTTGTATAATCTGGACGAATATGACCTGATATTTGTTGACAACACATCTGCTGTGGATGATGAACAGAATAGCTAGAACAGAAGGAAGAGGGAAAGTGAAAAACAAGTTATTTATTGTGGTATGCGTAGTTGTAATTGCAATTGTTTTTATGTATGCAGGCTTGGCGATTACGCGATAAGAATTATATGAACTCTCAAAAATAAAGATTTAGATACTATAAACAAGGGGAGTGTTGACACTGCTCTTTACGGGAAATGGGTAGAAAACATGAAAGATCTGAAAAAACTGGGCAGATTTTTCTGCTCGATGAAATTCGCCCTGGGGCTTCTGCTGGTTCTTGCAGCAGTATGTACCGTGGGCAGCCTGATTCCGCAGAAACAGGCTGAAATGTATTATGTAAATCAGTATTCGGAGCAGGCGGCGAGAGCGATTCTGCTCTTTGGCGTGGATGATCTTTTCCACAGCTGGTGGTTCCTGGTATTGACCGGGCTGCTGTGCCTGAATCTGATTCTCTGTAATCTGGTACATGTGCCGAAGCTGAGACATCGGATGAAGGAGGGATATTCTCTTGCACGCTGTCTGAAACGGTGGGATGGTCAGGCAGTGGTCACCGTCAAAGAAGATCCGAGCGGTCTGTTCCGAAAAATGGGCTTTCGCCGAATCGAGAAGGAAACGGCGGAGGACGGAACAGAATATCTGTATGCCGTGAGAAATAAGATCGGAATCTGGGGTGCCTGGCTGTGTCACCTGGGTATACTGATCCTGGTGGTCGGATTTACACTTGGACAGGTGCTGCAGATCGAGCACACCGTCTATGGAGTGCCGGGGCAGACGAAGGCAGTCGGCGATACCGGATATGAACTTACGATCGACAGCTTTGATATTCTTCTGAGAGAGGATGAGACGGTAGAGCAGTATCAGGCAGACCTGACAATGACAGACACTTCCTCTGGAGAGAGCAGAAGCGGACAGGCGAGTGTAAATCATCCGACATCCATGTTTGGTTGGAAGTGTTACCAGAATTCCACCGGATGGGCTGCCACAGTTCAGGTGTGGAAGGACGGCGAGATGGTGCAGTCCCAGGTGCTCTGCACGGGAGAGTATATCATCGTGGACGGACTGGACGGTGTGAGCCTTGTCTTCGCAGCCTTCTATCCGGATTATGCGAGAAGCGAGACCGGCGAGAGTATGACGCTCTCCTCTCGGCTGAACAATCCGGCTTACCTGTATCGTCTGTATTATCATGAACAGGTGCTCGGCATGAATGTGCTGACCGGAGACGATAAGATCACCGTGGAAGGATATGAGATCGTATTTACAGAGCCTCAGCCGTATACCCTGATCCAGGTCAAGAGAGATCCTTACACCGGTGTGGCAATGCTCGGAGGAGCGCTGATCCTGATCGCTCTGATCCTCGCATTTTACCTTCGTCCGGAAGAGGTCTGGGCAAGAAAAGAGAAAGACGGCCGCTATGGCGTGGCCGGCTACAGCAGAAAGGGTGGACAGCTGTTTCTGGATACATTAAAGGAAAAAGGAGAGAATTATCATGGATAAGTTTTTGCAGATCGAAAATACGTTATTTACGATTGCCATGATTCTGTACTTCGCAGCAATGGTTCTGTTTTTCCTCTTTTTTGTAGTGAAGAGTGAAAAATTCGGAAAGATTGCTAGCGTAGTCACAGTGATCGCTTTCGTACTTCATACAGCAGCGCTGATCTCACGAGGCATCGGTGCTGGACGTCTTCCGCTGACAAACCAGTATGAGTTTGCAACCAGCTTTGCCTGGGGCATCAGCCTGTGTTTCCTGATCTTCATGTGGAGATTCCAACTCAAGGCGCTCGGTGTATTTGTTACACCGGTGATCTTCCTGATCATCGGCTATGCGGCTATGCAGAGCCGTGAAGTCAGAGAACTGATGCCGGCACTGCGCAGCAACTGGCTGGCCTTCCATGTTTCCACCGCGATCATCTCTTACGGTGCCTTCGGTGTGGCATTTGCGGTATCGCTGATGTTCCTGCTGCGTATGCGTCAGGGTGAGAACGGATTTCTGGTACAGCACATCCCGGAGCCGGAACGTCTGGATCTGATCAGTTATCGTGCCGTATCCTTAGGCTTCCTGTTCCTGACCTTCGTAATGATCAGCGGAGCGATCTGGGCAGAGCGTGCCTGGGGCAGCTACTGGTCCTGGGATCCGAAGGAGACCTGGTCCTTCGTCACCTGGATCATCTATGCGATCTACCTGCATCTTCGTATTTCCAGAGGATGGAAGGGAAAGAGCGCAGCGATCTTCGCAGTTGTCGGATTTATCTGTGTAATCTTTACCTATATCGGAGTTAATACATTGATACCGAGCGTACACAGTTACGCATAATTGACCTGAGATCAAAAGTGAAATACAGATAATATGAAGTGACCTCACATTTGCAGCACCGTGGATTTACCTGTATACT
>JAUNAF010000136.1 GCA_030527715.1 Eubacteriales bacterium | reverse complement strand
ATCCTATGGATCGTTTTTTTATCAAGTGTGCAACTTCATTTTACAATCGGCGTCTTTTTCTTTTTTATAATTATAATCAAAACAGCCAGAAGAGCAATCGCAAAAAAATACGATTGTTTTTCTGACTGTTAACATATATTTCGCTATTTAGAGCTGCAAATTCATCGTCTGGCACTGCATTAGCCGCCTTGAATCCACTGGTGAAGAATGCCATGCTCTCTTAGTAAGTCACCTTGTAAATTACACTTTGTCTACTTCTGTATCTTTGACATCAACACAACAGTCTCCACATGCTCCGAAAAACAGAACATGTCTACCGGCTGTATCTCTTTTACTCTGTATCCGTTTTCCGTAAGATATTTCAGATCTCTCGCCAACGTTTCCGGATTGCAGGATACGTATACTACGCGGTCCGGACTGAGTTTGACTACGGAAGAAAGAAATGCCTCGTCACTTCCTGCACGCGGCGGATCCATCAGTACGACATCTGCCTTCTCCTGTCTTTCAGCCATGGATACCATGAATTTTCCGGCATCCCCCTGATAGAAATGGATATTATTGATCCCGTTTCTTTTTGCATTTGTCCGCGCATCACGCACTGCTGCCTCATTCAGTTCCACACCGATGACTTCCTTCGCAGATGATGCCGCGATCATTCCGATCGTTCCGATTCCGCAGTAGGCATCGATGACACGCTCCTTTTTTGTGAGTCCAGCCATGCGGATCGCTTCTCCGTAAAGCACTTCTGTCTGCTTCGGGTTCACCTGGTAGAACGACTGCGGTGAGATCCGGAAAACACAGCCGCAGAGTGTATCTTCAATATAGCCTTTTCCATACAGCACAATATTTCTCTCACCAAGCACCATACTTGTATGACGGTCATTTACATTAAGCACTACCGTACTGATCTGCGGGTATTGCTTACGCAGTGCCTTGACAAAATTGTTTTTTGACGGAAGTATCGGGGAGGCAAGTACCAGAACGACCATGATCTGATCACTGGTAAAACCGCGTCTTACCAGCACATGTCTAAGCAGTCCGCTTCCGTTATCCTCGTCGTATACCCGGATCTTAAAGGATTTCAGCAGTCCCCTGATATAGCGGATGATCTCCCCTGAGATCTTGTCTTCGATCTGACAGTCATCTATATTTACGATTTTATGGGAATTTGCCTGATAAGTTCCGGATATGATATTTCCCTTACGGTCTCTTCCGAAAACCGCATGTACTTTGTTGCGATAATAATATGGATTCTCCATCCCCAGAATCGGTCTCACCTGACCATACGGCTTTAACAGCTTTGCCACCTGCTTCTGTTTTTTCTGAAGCTGCTCTTTGTACGGAACTCCCTGATAACTGCAGCTTCCGCATTTTTTCTTATATGGACATGCTTCCATCTCCACTGTTTTATTCTGTGTATTCATATCAATGTCCTCTGTCATTTTTTATTCATGTTTTCTTTATCCTATGCCATTTGTTCCAGTACCGTCAAGCATTATTCCTTCCTGATACGCAAAGAAGATTTCCACACAGGCATTCTTTTTGTCAATGCCTTTTGTGGAAATCTTCTTTTGCTCAATCAGAGCTCTTCTTTATATGCTTTTGATATGATCACGCATATCTTCTTGCTGCAAGGATCGTGCTGTAGTCATAATTTGAAATAATGATACCGGTCTCTTCTGTGCTTGCATGGACGATCTGTCCACCGCCGATATAAATCGCAACATGTCCGATATAACCGTCTCCTCCGTAAAACAGGAGGTCTCCCGGCTGAAGGCTGCTGGTATCCACAGCGGTTCCTCCGCCTGCCTGTGAGTCTGCTGTTCTGGAAAGATAGATTCCAAAATTTGCAAATACGGACTGTGTGAATCCGGAACAGTCTGCTCCGTTGGTCAGACTGGTTCCTCCGTAAACATACGGATTTCCTACGAACTGAACTGCATAATTGGCGATCTGCTGTCCAAGCCCGGAATCAGAGTATGCTGTCGTGTCATCCACGTACTCTGTCTCCTCAGTGTAACTGTTATCCGTATATTCCGTCTC
>JAUNAF010000070.1 GCA_030527715.1 Eubacteriales bacterium | reverse complement strand
CCCGACTTTGCTGCGCCTGCTCCGGATTTTGCACCCGAAGATGAATTTCCCGCAACGTTCTTTGCTGCGCTGCTCTTTCCGACGCCGGATGCACTTGCAGCCGAGGTTTTTCCACTGGCAGCTCCATGATTTCCTCCGGATTTGGTTCCCGCAGCTGCAGAACCGCCATTTCCGCCGGATTTGCCGGAGCCACCGGTTGAACCTTTTCCCGACATGGTCTGAGTATATGTCTGTCCCGAACTCTCTGTTCTCGCATACTCATTCCATACCTTCCCCTGATTCAACTCATTTACAACATCAGTTCCTGAAGTTGTAGAACCTGCTGCATCAACAGCTCTCGCTATGTCAGTCTGACGGCCAAGATCATTGATATAGCTGTTCCACTCTGCCTCGGTAACTCCTTTTTCCGAAGCGATTACGGCTGTGGCGGCAATAAATTCCGCTCCGCCTGCTGTGATCGCCGCTGCTGCCTCTGCAGCCTCTGCCATCTCCTTATTTCCGCTCTGATATGCCACCGCAACTGCCGTCGCTTCAAAGGATTCCTCCAGCTCTTCGGTCTCCTCCTCAGAAGCATTCTCTCCGGAATTTCCGCCGGCTGCCTGCTTCTGCAGCCACTGCTCATAGGCATGCAGAATCTCCTCGCGGCTCATCTCACTGATTCCGCCGACCATGGCTCCAAGACTTGCTCCAACGACTCCGATTGCCGCTGCTATCACCGCTGCAGCTCCGGGCTCAACCGCGCTGATCTCTGTCTCTGCTCCGGGTATGGAGGTCACAGTCCCGGAACCGCCTGCACTTCTGCCGCTCTCTACCTTTATAGATGTGGCCGGCATACTGCCAACCAGCTTTTCCTCTGTATACTGATACTGCTGTCCGATCTGCTCCAGTGCTTCTGACATCTTCCAGACTTTCTCTGCACTATCATCGCTTTTCTCAGCCAGCTCTCTCAGTTTTCTTTTCATGTTGCTTCCGCTCGCATCATTCAATGCAAGCTCGGATGCGACACTGCGGATCTCGTCACCGAAATGCCCCATTCCCTTTGATATGCCGCTTTCCCGTTCCGCTGCCTGTCTCAAAAGATCTGATTTAACCTCGAACTCCGACATCTTACTCTCCCCTTCTGCTCTGCAGGCACCTCTTTCCTTCTTTCAATACTGCCTGCAGCTCAAGCTTCTCATTCAGCAGTATCAGATCAGCTGCCGATCCGACGGAAATACTGCCGCATTCCTTCTCTATCCCCAGTGAACGTGCCGGTGTCAGCGTACTGGCAAGCAGCGCTTCCTCCAGCGGAATTTTCATTTCCAGAACTGTTTTTCTAAGACAGTCCATCAGACTGGACGCACTGCCGGCGATCGTTCCATCCGCAAGCACCGCCAGCCTGTCCTTTACCCTGACCGGCTGACCGCCCAGTTCATAGGAACCGTTCGGCATCCCCGCTGCCATCATGCTGTCACTGATCATACAGATCCGCTCTGCACCAAACATCGCAAATGCAGCTCTGACGACTGACGGATGTACATGGATCCCGTCACAGATCAGTTCCGCAAATACCTCTTTTCTGTCAAAGGCAGCACCGACAACCCCCGGTGCGCGATGAAGAAACGACGGCATGGCATTGAACAGATGTGTCACATGAGATGCCCCCTGCACAAAAGCTTCCAATGCAGTGTCATAATCTGCCGTTGTATGTGCCACTGAGACTACAGTCTGCTTCGAAACTTCTCTGATAAATGTAAAATCCCGATCCTCCTCAGGTGCAACCACCACCTGCCGGATCATTCCGTGACAGAGTCCCTGCATTTTTTCAAAGAATGCTCTGTCCGGTGTGCGAAGAAAAGCCTCATTCTGAGCTCCCTTCTTCGCCTTTGAAACGAACGGTCCCTCCATTGTGATCCCGCGCAGTACCTTTCCGTAAGGGCACCGATAATCACCTGCTGCGGAAAATACCTGCGCAAGCGTATCCTCTCCGAGGGTCATCGTCGCCGCACTGATCGAGGTGACCCCGCAGGAAACTTCATATCCGGTGATCGCATCCATCGCCTCTGTGCTTCCCTCACAGAAATCATGTCCCACACAGCCGTGCAGATGGATATCCACCAGCCCCGGTGCCACATAAAGACCTGCAGCATCGAGAATCTCCTCGCCTTCTCCTGCCCGGATCTCTGAAGCAACTTTACCGATCTTTCCATCTGCGATCTGCACATCCACTGCCGCAAATCTTCCCTCCGGAAGAAATACCTGTCCGTTTCTGATAATCATAATCCACGCGCTTTCTCAGATTCTGTCTGCAATTCTTGCAAAAGCTTCCTCATCTCCGACGATCGTCACATCCGGATGAAGCTGCAGGATCGATGCCGGAACCTCCGGTCTGATCTCTCCGAAGAAGGACTTCTCCACAGCCTCGGCCTTAGATGCACCGTTTACTACCAGAAGGATTTTCTTTGCACTCATAATGGTCTGAATTCCCATGGTGTATGCCTGTGTCGGAACATCTTCCTTAGATGCAAAAAATCTTGCATTTGCCTCAATGGTAGATTCTGAAAGATCCACACAGTGAGTACCCTTTGCAAATGCATCTGCCGGCTCATTGAAACCGATGTGACCGTTATGTCCAAGACCGAGCAGCTGGATATCCACGCCGCCGGTAGCTCTTACGATCTCGTCATACTTGCTGCATGCTTCCTGCGCATCCTCGATGGATCCGTCCGGCACATAGGTATTTGCCAGATCGATATTTACCTTGGAAAACAGATGATAGTTCATGAAATAATAATAACTCTGGTCATTGTCGTGCTGCAGTCCGCGGTACTCATCCAGGTTTACACTGGTCACCTTTGAGAAATCCAGGTCTCCCTTCTTGTATCCCTCTACCAGACACTCATAGGTGCCGATCGGAGTAGAACCGGTAGCCAGTCCAAGCACACAGTCCGGCTTTAATACGATCTGTGCTCCGAGAATATTTGCTGCTTTTCTGCTCATTTCCTGATAATCTTTTGCTTTGATAAATTTCATAATTCATATCTCCCTGTCATTTTTAATACAATAGAATGCACGCCCTGCGAACATTCTATTGTCATGAGCTGTGAGAAGCACGCTTTGCGAGTTTCTCAAGCTGTCATGGAGCAAGCGCCGCAGGACCAATGCCGGATCTGCAGCCTTATTGCATACTATGTATATTTAATTTACATGAACTTCCTCTTTTTTTCAAGATTATCCCCCGGAAAACATCGCCATTTTCCGATTTTTGTGCTACACTGCACTCAGCCTGCGTTCAATAATGAATGACATGAATTTATACGGAGGATCCTATGAAAAAAATACTTCTGATCGCCACCGGCGGAACAATTGCTTCTAAATATACTGAAAACGGTCTCTCTCCGCAGATCTCCTCTGAGGAACTGATCTCCTACGTTCCCTCTGCCGCAGAATTCTGCGAGATCGATACGATCGCACCGTTCAATCTGGACAGCACCAATGTCAGCTCCAGAGAATGGCTGATCCTCGCGGAACTGATTGAAAAGAAATATGAATATTATGACGGCTTTGTCATCTGCCACGGAACTGACACCATGGCATATACTGCAGCGGCGCTCTCTTATCTGATCCAGAATAATTACAAACCTGTCGTGATCACCGGTGCGCAGAAACCGATCGACCTTCCGGTCACCGATGCCCGCACCAACCTGCTCGACAGCCTGCGCTTCGCCTCCGATGACCGCGCTCACGGTGTGACCATCGTCTTCGGCGGCAATGTCATTGCCGGTACGAGAGCAAAAAAAGAGCGATCCAAGAGCTATAATGCCTTTGCGAGCATTAATTACCCTCAGATCGCAGTGATCCAGGAAAGCAGGATCGTATTTTATGTGGAGGACAAGTACCGGATCACCTCACCGCTCACTTTCTACCATCAGCTGAATCCGAGAGTCTTCCTCTTCAAGCTGATCCCGGGCTGCAGCGGAGAGGTGCTGAATGCACTGATCGATACCTACGATGCCGTGATCATCGAATCCTTCGGTGTCGGCGGTCTGCCGGATTACGGCGATGACGCCTTCTACCGTGCGCTTCAGCGCTATGCGTCTGAAGGCAAGCCTGTCATCATGGCAACTCAGGTCACTCACGAAGGCAGTGATATGTCCATCTATCAGGTCGGTCAGACCATGAAGCAGGAATTCCAGCTTCCGGAATCCTACGACATGACCCTTGAGGCCGTTGTTGCAAAAACCATGTGGGCGCTCGGTCAGACCTCGGATCCCGAGGAATTCAAGCGTCTCTTCTACACGACCATCAATCACGACCTGCTGTTCTGTCCACAATAACTAAGGAAACACTGATCAATTCTTTCGGAAAATGGTGTCCAGCAGTCCTCTTCCGAGGGCAGCTCCCATGTTTCCTCCAAGGCGGCTTCCAAAAGAGCCGCCTACTTTTTTGCCCAGCTCCTTGCCGACCTCACGTCCGATCGTTCCTGTCGCAGTTTTGGCCACACGGCTCACAGCTGCGCTCTGTTTTTTTCTTGCCAGTTCATTTTCCTTTGCAGCTGCAGCCTCCAGCTTGGCTTTCTCTGCTTCCTGGCGGATTCTCTCCGCCTCCTGCTCAGTCTCCAGCTGCTTTCTCTGAAAGAATTCATAGGCAGAATCGCGGTCCACATACTGCTCATAGCGCAGATACAGCGGATTCTGCTGCGTTACCCTCATTCTCAGATCATCCGAGATCGCACCCATCTGGCTCATCGGCGGCAGGATCAGTGCCTTTTCCACCACATTCGGTCTGCCCTCCTGATCCAGGAAGGAGATCAGAGCCTCACCGGTACCGAGATCTGTCAGTGCCTGCAGGGTATCAAAAGCCGGATTTGCGCGGAAAGAGTCCGCTGCAGCCTTTACCTTCTTCTGTTCTGCCGGAGTGTAGGCGTGCAGTGCATGCTGCACCTTATTTCCCAGCTGTGCCAGCACTGCATCCGGAATATCGGAAGGATTCTGTGTTACAAAGTAAACGCCGACACCTTTGGATCTGATCAGCTTGACTACCTGCTCGATCTTCTGAAGCAGCGCCTTTGAGCTGTCCTTGAACAGCAGATGTGCCTCATCAAAGAAGAAGATCATTCTCGGGCGGTCCAGATTTCCCACCTCCGGCAGGGTCTCAAAAAGCTCCGAGAGCATCCAGAGCAGGAAGGTCGCATACATCACCGGCGAATTGATCAGACTGCGGGAATCCAGGATGTGGATCATGCCGCGTCCGCTGGTATCTGTGGAAAACCAGTCTCGGATATTCAGTGCCGGCTCCCCGAAAAACTGCTCTCCGCCCTCATCTTCCAGTGCTACGATCGCGCGCGTGATGGCACTTATGGTCTGCTTTGCAAGATTTCCGTAAAGTGCGGAAAGCTCTTTGGAATTCTCATAGACATGCTGCAGCATTGCGCGAAGATCCTTGGTGTCGATCAGAAGCAGCCCCTGATCATCTGCGATCTTGAACACCACGCGAAGCACATCGGTCTGTGTCGGATTCAGGTCCAGCAGCTTTGCCAGCAGTGTCGGTCCCATCTCACTGATCGTTGTGCGTAAGGGAATTCCTGTTTTTCCGTAAATATCCCAGAAACAGGTCGGGTAAGCGTGCATCGGGAACTCCTCCGCAGTCAGTCCCGCAGCCTCGACACGTCCGCGGATCTGCTCCTGGAACACTCCTGTCTCACACATTCCCGCCAGATCTCCCTTTACATCTGCCAGAAATACCGGCACTCCGCAGTCTGAAAAGGATTCTGCCATCACCTTTAAGGTCACGGTCTTACCTGTACCGGTCGCACCTGCGATCAGTCCATGACGGTTTGCCATTCCCGGCAGGATCGAAAGCATCTTTCCGTCCGCACTTCCGATCTGGATCTCCTGATTTCTAAACATCGCACTTCCTCCTTATTCTTCTGATCTTTCTGATCTTTATAGCTGTATGTTCCCTGTACTTTCTCTCACGACCAGTCTGCACGGCAGCTGCAGACGTACATGTTCTTTATGTCCCCTGTGAAACTGATCCAGCAGAAGCTGTACCGCCAGATGTGCCATCTCCTTTTTCGGCATATCGATCGCGGTCAGTGCAGGAACGCTCTTTGCCGCACGGTCCGTATTATCGATAGAGATCACCGACGGTCTCCATCCCCGTATTTTCTTCTGACGCAGTGCTTCCAGCACTCCGAATGCTGTACTGTCATTTGCACAGAAGACTGCTTCCGGTCTGCGCCCGCTCTCCAGCAGCTGCTGCATTACGCGGTATCCTTCCTCCTCCGTCTGCCCGGTCGGAAATACGTCGCTGTAATTCAGCGGCATCCTGTGTGCCAGCAGTGCCTGATAATAGCCGATATATCTAGACTCATAGGTGCAGTCTCCGATATAGATGATCTCCCGGTGTCCCAGTGAGATCAGGTATTCCACCGCTTTCTGTGCTGCAGCTGCACCGTCACAGACCACCTCATCATAGAGATAGTCCGTCGGATTGCGGTCGATCCCGACAAGAAATCGATATCTCTGCTTCAGGATCGCCGCTGTCTTTTCCGGACATTTTCCGAGGATCAGCAGACCGCACCCCTCTTTTGTCGGAACTGCGGCATTTCCCCGCACTCTCTGCTCCTCCTGCTGCTTCTGCGCGGTACGGTACGGAACATGTCCTCCGTGATGCACCGACTGCAGCATCGAAACATCCTCCGCCTGAAGGATCTCTCCTGCCAGACAGTTCTGCAGACGCAGCTCTGCCTGAATGCAGTTGTACAGTTCCCTGAAGAACAGATCGCTGTCCAGAGAAGCAAAGCGCGCCAGAAAGATATCTGCCGTCAGTGTCTCCTCACTCTGCTCCTCCTGTCTGCGTAGACTGCGGGCAGCACGGTTCGGCAGATACTGGATCTCCTGCGCGGCTTCGCGTATCTTCTGTTCAAGCTCAGGATCGCTGCAGTGATAGTCCGGTGATCCCAGCACTCTGGATACTGTTGAGACGGAGGCTCCTGTCATCATGGCGATCTTTTTTAAAGACATGTCACACCTCCCTGCAAACGTTTTCAGTTTTCTCCGTTTGTACTGATATTTTTTCTGTTTTCACGCTCGTCATTCTATTTCTGATACTAGCATAAATCCATCTTCCCTGCAATGAAAATCAGTCTCTCTTATACTTCGGGAAAACGTTTGCAGTATTTCCGGAGATCGCCTTTCGTTCCTCATGTTAAGATAAAGATAACCGCGGAACATAAACTTTCGTAACTGTTCAGAGCCTATCTCGAAAATGCTTCGCATTTTCGAGATGTGGATTCTCGCCATATGATTTCGTGAAAGATTTTGCTCTCGCAAGCGAGCTTGTCGATCAAAATTTTCCCGAAATCGCATGGCTCTGAACAGTTACATATTTACCAGAAAGGATCTGCTGCTTATGAAACTGTCACATCTGATAAAATCTGCCATACTCGGTGCCGCGCTTCTGCTTTTTACTTCCGGCTGCGGCTCCTCAAAGAAGGAACTGACCGAGATACACATTGGCTATTTCAATAATATCACACACGCTCAGGCACTTCTGATGAAGTCCGAGGGAAGCCTGGAAAACAGTCTCGGAGAAAAGCTCTCCGTCACCTGGACTTCCTTCAATGCCGGTCCGGCGGAGGTCGAGGCTCTCTTCTCCGGTGACATCGACATCGGATACATCGGTCCTGTCCCGGCCATCACCGCAAATGTGAAATCCAAAGGCGACATTGCCGTCCTGTCCGGTGCCACTAAGGCAGGTGCGGTTCTGATTCGACGCGCCGGCACGGATATTTCCTCTGTCGCTGACCTCTCCGGAAAGACCATTGCCATCCCTCAGCTCGGCAACACGCAGCATCTCTGCCTGCTCCAGCTTCTCTCCGAAAACGGTCTGAGTCCGACGACCGCCGGAGGAGATGTCACTGTCAGCGCTGCCGCAAATGCAGACGTTGCCAACTTGATGGAGCGCGGCGATATCGATGCCGCCCTGGTGCCGGAGCCCTGGGGAGCAACGCTTCTCGCTCAGGGAGCGGAGCTGGTACTGGACTATGACGAGATCTATATGAACGGAACCTACGATGTCGCAGTTGTGGTCGTCCGGACCGCCTTCCAGAAGGAGCATCCGGAGATCGTGGACGCCTTCCTCAAAGAACACGAAGCTGCCACGGCGCGACTGCTGGAGGATACCGAAAGTTCCCTCACTCTCATAAATCAGGAGATCAACACCGCCACCGGCAAATCTCTTGATGCGCAGATTCTCACAGATGCCTTCACACGCATTCTCCCGGATACAGAACTGAACCGCGAGGCAATGAACGGCTTTGCAGAGATCAGTCTTGCACAGGGCTTCATCAGCGCTCTGCCGGACAACTCTCTGTATGCACGCTGAGACTGAAAGGATCTCTTATGTCATTTGAATTTATCAATGTATCAAAAACCTTTGCGCAGGCACAGGCTCCCACGCTCTCCTCGATCAACCTCACCATTCAGCGCGGTGAATTCGTCTGCATCGTCGGTGTCTCCGGCTGCGGAAAAAGCACTCTGCTGAATCTTGCTGCCGGTCTGGAGCTGCCGACCTCGGGAGAGATCCTTCTGGACGGACGCCGGATCACCGGTCCGGGCGCCGACCGGACCGTGATGTTTCAGGAACACGGTCTGTTCCCCTGGTTGAATGTCTATGAAAATGTCTGCTTCGGCATGAAGCTGGCTCATCTTTCCAGAGAGGAGATGGATGCAAAGGCGGAACACTATCTGCAGATGATGCACTTAAGTGAATATAAAGACTACCCGATCCACCAGCTTTCCGGAGGCATGCGTCAGCGCACCGCCCTCGCAAGAGCTCTCTGTATGGATTCGGAGATCCTGCTGATGGATGAACCCTTCTCAGCACTCGACAAGCAGACTTCCAACCGCCTCCGCGAAGAGCTCCAACAGATCTGGATGGAGACCGGAAAGACGATCCTTTTCATCACGCACAGTGTGGAGGAGGCTGTTTTTCTGGCAGACCGTGTTATCGTGCTCTCCCCGGAGTCGAAATCGATCTCTGAACAGATCGAGATCTCTCTGCCGCGCCCCCGCCATGTCTATGACCCGGCGTTTGTCGCACTGCGTCATCGTATTCTCGAAAAAGTACGCGAGGAGGTTCTTTGATAATGAGTTCTGTTCTGTTTTTTCTGATCTTGCTGCTGCTCTGGCAGGGTGCCTTCTGGCTCCTGGTGGATGTATTGGCGCTCTGCAAAGCCTATGCCCTGCCCTCTCCTGTAGGTGTCCTGGAGCGCCTGATCACACTGACCGGCAACGGCACTCTGCTTCGGGCGGTCGGAAACTCTCTGCTCCGCGGAGTCATCGGTTATCTGGCTGCCCTGATTCTCGGGCTTCTGCTTGCTCACTCTGAGTATCTTCAGAAGCATGTCAAACCTCTGATCCTCGGGATCCAGACGCTTCCGAGCATCTGCTGGGTCCCGTTTGCGATCCTCTGGTTTGGACTCACCACAGAAGCGATCCTCTTTGTTGTCATAATGGGCTCTGCCTTCGGCATCGCGATCGCTGTGGAAAGCGCCGTGAAAAATGTGCAGCCCATCTATAAAAAGGCTGCGCTGACCATGGGAGCGACAAAACTTCAGCTCTACCGCAGAGTCATTCTCCCGGCAGCCCTTCCGGAAATGATCTCCGGTGCAAAACAGGGCTGGTCCTTTGCCTGGCGTGCGCTGATGTCCGGCGAAGTGATGACCACCTCCATCGGGCTTGGACAGACACTGATCACCGGCCGTGATCTCGCAGATATCAACCAGGTCATGCTTGTCATGCTCGTCATCATTGTCGTCGGAGTAGTGATCGACCGGGGAATCTTCGGTATTCTGGAAAAAAGGGTAAGAAAAAGCCGCGGACTTGCGCAATAAGCGTCTGCGGCTTTCTACTATACAAATATCCTCTGTCCGCTGTATAATATTCTCAAATATCTTTTATCTGTCATTTTCAGAACAGGGGACTTATCTATGCTGTATTTCATTGTTAATCCGCGCGCCAGCTCCGGACGCGGACTGCGTATCTGGAAGACCGCTGAACATCTTTTAAAAGAACGCCATCTCTCCTACCGGGTATTTTTCACCCGGTACCATGGTCATGCCTCAGAACTTGCTTCCGAGTTTTCTCAAAAAGCTGATATTCATGCATCTACTGTTATCACCGCGGTAGGCGGAGACGGCACCGCCAATGAAGTCCTGCAGGGACTGCAGAACCTTTCCCGCGTTATCTTCGCCTATCTGCCAAGCGGTTCCGGCAACGACCTCGCCAGGGGTCTCGGACTTCCAAGATCCCGCACAGGGGCTCGAACGCATCCTGCAGTCAGAACAGGCACTGCAGAACGCCGAGCAGACACCGCAGAAGACCGATCAGTTACAGTCTCGAACTCAGCGGATCTCACAGCCGCCTTCTTTCCGCGAACTGGATATCGGTCTCTGCCGCCTCGACGGACACGACCGGCGCTTTCTTGTCAGCAGCGGTATAGGATTTGACGCGGCAGTCTGCCACGAGGCTGAATCATCCAGGATCAAGCCTTTTCTGAATCATCTGAGACTTGGAAAGCTGACTTATCTCGGAATTGCATTGAAGAATATTTTTAAAATGAGTAAGGGGAATGTTGTGATCCGAGTGGATCATGGAGAAGAAATTTCATTTTCCGGTATTCTGTTTGCGGCAGCGATGAACCTGCCCTTCGAGGGCGGAGGCTTTGCTTTCTGCCCGAATGCCGATCCGTCCGACGGCATGATCGATATCTGCCTGATAGAAAGCATGCCCGTCCTGCGCATCCTTCGCCTGCTGCCCACTGCTTTTCGCGGAGCACATGTGCGCTATACCGATGTCGTACATCTTTACCGCTGCAGAAGCATTACACTCACCTCCGTCCAGCCGCTCACCGTTCATACCGACGGCGAGCCGCACGGAACAGGATGTTCCTTCACAGCGGAAATCACAGGTGAAAAGCTGCGGATGATCTGATTCCCTGATATTTGTAAAACAAAGAGGTACGCCAACCGCTGGGTGGCGCACCTCTTTGTTATGTCATTCGACATTTTTCCGTAATCTGTTGACCCAGATTTCAATTTCTAATTCTGGGTCAAGATTTTTCAGACACTTTCTTGACCTGATTTTCATTTTTTGATTCTGGGTCAAGGTTTTTCAGACACTTTCTTGACCTGATTTTCAT
>JAUNAF010000069.1 GCA_030527715.1 Eubacteriales bacterium | reverse complement strand
ATCAAGCTGAAAATATTGTTTTCAATTACCGGTTTACTGGTAATTCACGTATAAAGGAGACAATCTAGTAGCGTCTGGGGTGCAGCTTGAGGGGTATTCTGTCGAGGATGCAGGAGCGGTGATCAATTTTAATGTGTATTGTTATAATGTTCAACCTGGAGTATCTATTGACTATTCAAATGGAAAGACATTGAGGTCTGATGAAATCTCTGAACAGGAGGGGAGGTTAGCTTTTGTAGTCGATGAGCCTAACGAAAATAATCCTGATTTGATATATGAAATGCAGAAATATTTGGAGATAATATTTGAAAATCACGAGTCGCATAATACTTATGACGACATGATGAAAAATATTGAAACAATTGCTACTGAGGCAAGAGCAATTGTGGCGAATAATGATAATGAGGCGAAGAAGTATGCAGCTCTTAAAGCATGTGAGTATCGATATTTGGAAGTTCTGAAGGTTTATGTACCTATATTGTTGAAAGATGAGGAGTTTTTTAAATCAGCCTTTAAGAAATAACATCATCAACACGGAGGAGGATCTTTGATATACCAATATCAGAGATCCTCTTTTGGCGTACTGTCCGTATTTCTGTACAGTGATCTGTGGCAGAATAGCAGCATAACAAATCCTTGAATTTAAAATATGGATATCAACATAGTACTATGAGATAGAAGACAAATAGTATACAATAGAATTATCAATATTTGCAGGAGGTATCATCAAATGAGTCTTACATCTGAAGTTCAAGTAAGTATATCAACAGAATGTCCTGACAGCATGTTCCATGAAGGTGCAGATTATGATTTTGATGCTATTATATGCGATTTAGATTCTCAGATAAATCTGATTAGAAGCAAAGCTGATAAGTTAGATTATATAGTTTCACTGGCCTCGGGAGTGCTATGTGCGATGCTGGATATCTTATGGGTCGGCGATTTTAAGCTTGATAGAGGACGGGACTGTGCAAGTGGGGCAGTAGATAAATTTGTAATTAAAACTGCGAAGATGAGGGGCTGTAAGTCAGATGATTTAGGAGATGCAGTCAGGTTTCTGGAGGAGGAGTTTCCGCTTGCAAGTGATGGAAATACGCCTGAATTTGGAGGAGGACTTCAGCATCACCTGAGAGATTTTTCACACCATCCAACCATCACAGGACTTATGTTTTCACTTCTTACGCAATTTACATATAAAGCGTATGGTACAGATAAGACAGGTAAGTTTATCGTAGTGGACATTCCGGAACGGAGCAAAAAATTTATAGGAAAGGATGTTCCAGAAAAAATCATTTACGGTTCAATTATCTGGTTTTTTCATTTAGTCAGTGATATGGCCGGATCAAACGCAACGGCCGGATTAAGTGGAGGAACTGGTATTCCAGGACCGCTGCTCAGTTTAGCAAAGGAAATATCTGCGATTCCACTTTTGGCAGATCAAAAAATAAATAATGAGTCATTGTCGGTCATACTATCAAAGCTTTTCAATGGTACACTGCTTGCGAAGCATGATAGTAATGGAAAAATCATAAAAGATACCGTACTGAAATTTGATCTTCGAGGAGAACTTGGGATAGGTGTAGAACTTGGCAGACAGGCACTTCCGATAATTGCCAACGAATGTCTGGTACGTATGTTTTATTTTCTTCGTCGTCTGGCAATCAGAATTCATGAAATTCAGCCGAAATCAATTGAAGAGCTTCGTAAAATCAGATGGAGTGAGGTTAAACCAGGTAATAATCCGACTATCTACAGAATGCTCACAATATCAACTGGTGTATTGACAACGATAGATATAGGAGAAGCAATATTAACGAAAAAATACTGGATAGGTATTAATTATGTAGGCGTGGGGAGATTTACCATAGCGCTTGGTGAAGATATAAGCTGGTGCCTGAAAGCCAGAAAGGTCAAAGAGATACAGGAACTGTATAAAAATATAAAGTGGAATACCTATGATTTCAATGATCAGAAAATATATGTAAGAATGGGGAAAGATATGGAGCTTGAAAAACTTGGACTGAATTTAGAACAAACGGAGATTCTGTATAATATTGAATATTATAAAACCAGGTATGATGCACGGAAAACGAAGAGTATTATTAACACCAAGCAGATTCAGCGGCTCAAATTAGAATGGGCGGAAGAATGGAAGGGCTTTATTTCGGATGGATTTTCCAGTTTTACACAAATAGAGGGTGCAGAGATCCACTGGTATTCAACGGATGAGCTTATGAAAAAGATCGAAGAAAATGATCCGGATCAACCATGGTATCGTTTGGTCCTTCTGGAAGCAATGCTGTTTGTGCCGTATTTTCCGATAAATATTACAAAAGACAGGGGAGTGGATCGCAAATATAAAGAACTGCAGAATCCGATAAATGGTTATAAAACCAGTATTGGTGATGAGTGTCTGGAAAGATTTTATACAGGAAGATACTGTCCAAAGGGATATATCAGGAGATTGCGCAAATGCTATAATTCGGTACAGAATGAACTGAATGAGGTATTGAAGACTGTGATAACATCTCTCACGATAACAGCAGTAATTTCAATTGCAGTAGTTGCTACGGCTGGAGTATTGGCTGCCCAAATCGCAGTAGCGCTTGTCGGAACAAGCTTTAGTGGATTAAGCGGTGCAGCATTGACCAGCGCATGTCTTGCTTATCTTGGAGGAGGAGCAATCGCTGCCGGGGGTGCAGGAATGCAAGGCGGCATTATTGCAATCGTAGGAGGCGGAGCAGCATTGGGGCTGGGAGTAGGAGCTGGTGTAGGTGGCGCTGTCGGCGCAGTCAGCTTATCTGGAAAGAAGGAGACCATCCGGCAATCCGCAAAACTGATGGTAGCAGTTCGGGAGATCTTTTTAAATGATGAACATGATGTCGCTTATTCAAACAGTATATTGGAAAAGTATGTTCAGAATATTACTGAAATCGAAAAAGGACTCATTGAGTTACGTCTTAAAGCGGATATAGCAGGAAAAGAGGAGAAGAAAAAGTTAAAAGATCAGATTAAAAATGCGGAAGAATCTGTTGAAGCTATGAAAATGGCAAGAAAGAGTCTGGCAAAGTTTGTTTCTTCTTATGAAGTTGGATTATCAAAAAATCAGTGAAAATACGCGAGGTATTCTTATGGCAAACGAAGGTGGTACCTGGATCATGTATGGGGTATCCAGGGATGATCCATACTGTATTCATACCGTGGAAGAATTAAGTGCATATATCAACGAGATCGGTTTTCTTCCCTTGTTTAAGAATGAGATCCCTGGATTTTCGGTCGAGGAACGCACGGTTGCAGAAGACTGGTGGTCTGAGGATCCAGCGCGGGATCCCTGGATCTGGCGGGAGCTGATCGCCAGAGAGGGAGAAATCGGATATGGAAAATTTTTCCATAAAAAAGCAGGCTTTATTTCCAGGGAGTGGTTTCCGTATTTTGCAAATTACCGTAGAGACGGATACGATTTTGATGCGCTTTGGGATGATGAGAAAGCGAGTATCCGACAGAAGAAGATCATGGATCTTTTTGAAGATGATGCGGAGCAGTTTTCTTTTGAGGTGAAAAAGAAAGCAGGATTCGGCAAAGACGGCGAAAAGAATTTCGAGGGAACGATGACGGATCTGCAGATGCAGACCTATCTCTGTGTGAGAGATTTCCGGCAGAGAATGAATAAAAAAGGCCTTCCGTATGGATGGAAGGTAGCGGTTTATGCGATGCCGGAGCAGCTCTGGGGATATCAGCAGGTGGCTGCTGCGTATAAGGAAGAGCCGGAAGTATCTGCGCAGAGAATTCGGGATCACATGAAAGAAATATATCCGATCGCAGATGAAAAGGATCTTAAGAAAGTACTTGGAGTTTAGACAGATGGAGGAGAATACAGGGGGATGGCAGCTCAGGATCAGAAACTTCGCACTCTTTATATCATGAATATTCTTATGGAACGTACAGATGAGGAGCATATCTTAAATGCAGCAGACATCATGCAGATCCTGAAATCGGAATATGATATCGAGAGTGACCGGAAAACGATATATGGTGCAGTCGATACGTTAAAACTATACGGACTGGATATTATACAGGTGAAGGGAAAAGCATCCGGATACTACATCGGAAGCCGCAGCTTTGAACTGCCGGAGCTGAAGCTTCTGGTAGATTCGGTGCAGTCTTCTAAGTTTATTACCAGCAAAAAATCAGCGGAACTGATCAAAAAACTGGAGAAGCTGACCAGCAAATATGAGGCTGAACAGCTGCAGCGACAGGTTTTTATTTACAATCGGATCAAGACGGACAATGAAACGATCTATTACAATGTGGATATGATCCATGATGCTATTTACCGGAATCGGCAGATCACATTTCAGTATGCGGAATGGAATGCAAAGAAGGAACTTTCTCTGAAGCATGGCGGTGCGCTGTATCAGGTCAGTCCCTGGGCTCTGAGCTGGGATGATGAGAATTATTATCTGATCGCCTATGATGAAAAAGCGGATATGATCAAGCATTACCGCGTGGACAAGATACGGCATCTGACACTGATCGATCAGGAAAGGATCGGTAAGGAACATTTTAACAGCTTTGACCTTGCGGTGTTTGCAAAGAAAACCTTTGGCATGTACGGTGGAAAAGATGAGCGGGTGATGCTTTTGTGCCATAATTCACTGGCTGGTGTGGTGATCGACCGCTTTGGTCAGAATGTGTGGATGTTTCCATACGACAAGGAGCACTTCAAGGCGAGTGTGGATGTGACCGTCAGCAGACAGTTCTTTGGCTGGCTGACCGGGATCGGAGAAAAAATGCAGATCATGGAGCCGGAATCTGTGAAAGAAGAGTATCTGGCATATCTGCGAAATGTACTGAAAGAATATGACTGAGCAAAAGAAAACCAGACATGGACGAAACATCCGTGTCTGGTTTTCTTATATAGTAGAATTTAAATTTCATTTCCCGGGAACTTCGGAATGCCTGCGAATCCTGCGGCGAGATCTTCATCTGTCGGAATATAGTCGGACATTTCGCCGTCATGGAATTTCTCATAGGCAACCATGTCGAAGTAGCCGGTGCCGGTGAGTCCGAAGAGGATCGTTTTCTCCTCACCGGATTCTTTGCATTTCAAGGCTTCATCAATGGCTGCGCGGATAGCATGGGAGCTTTCCGGTGCCGGGAGGATGCCTTCGGTTCTTGCAAACTGTTCTGCTGCCTCGAATACGGAGGTCTGTTCTACAGAGACTGCCTCCATCAGACCATCGTGATAGAGCTGTGAGAGGGTGCTGCTCATTCCGTGGAATCTTAAGCCGCCTGCATGGTTTGGTGACGGGATAAATCCGCTTCCGAGGGTGTACATCTTTGCGAGCGGGCAGATCATTCCGGTGTCACAGAAGTCGTAGGCAAATTTACCGCGAGTGAAGCTCGGGCAGGAGGCCGGTTCCACTGCGATGATGCGGTAATCTTTCTCGCCGCGGAGTTTCTCGCCCATGAACGGTGCAATCAGTCCGCCGAGATTGGAGCCGCCGCCGGCACATCCGATAATGATGTCCGGTGTGATCTCATATTTATCCAGAGCTGCCTTTGCCTCAAGTCCGATGATGGACTGGTGCAGTAGTACCTGATTCAGAACGCTGCCGAGTACGTAGCGGTAGCCTTCCTGTGTCGTTGCAACCTCAACTGCTTCGGAAATCGCACATCCAAGAGAACCGGTGGTACCCGGATGATCTTCGAGGATCTTGCGGCCGATGGCGGTCGTGGTGGACGGAGACGGTGTTACGGAAGCACCGTAGGTTTTCATGACCTCACGTCGGAACGGCTTCTGCTCATAGGACACCTTGACCATGTAGACTTTGCAGTCGAGGTCAAAGTAAGCACAGGCCATGGAGAGTGCGGTGCCCCACTGGCCAGCGCCGGTCTCGGTCGTTACACCTTTGAGTCCCTGCTTTTTTGCGTAGTAAGCCTGGGCCAGTGCAGAGTTGAGTTTGTGGCTGCCGGAGGTGTTATTACCCTCGAATTTGTAGTAGATCTTGGCCGGTGTGCCGAGTGCCTTCTCCAGGTTGTAGGCTCTCATCAGCGGTGCAGGACGGTAGGTCTTGTAATATTCAAAGATCTCTTCCGGAATATCAAAGTAAGCGGTCGTGTCATCCAGCTCCTGAGCAATAAGCTCATCGCAGAAGATCGGTGCAAGCTCCTCGGCTGTCAGCGGTTTTAAAGTACCCGGATTGAGAAGCGGTGCCGGCTTGTTTTTCATATCTGCACGAAGGTTGTACCACTGCTTTGGCATCTCGTCTTCTGTTAAATAAATCTTGTACGGAATCTTTTTGTTCATATCTGCCATGGTGGTGGCCTCCTTTCTGAAATTCTTTTTTTGAAATCTCTCAGTCGGAAATCGTTTTTGCTGAGATGTGCTTATTATAGACTTGTTTTTTTACTTTGAGAAATGATAAAATCAGATAGTATCATAAGAAAAAGTTATTACCGAAAGGGCGATCAGAGATGAATTTAAGACAGCTGGAGTATTTTACCGCCTGTGCGGAGCAGTTGAATTTTACGAGAGCGGCAGAGCAGTGTTATATCAGTCAGACAGCGATGACTCAGCAGATCCGTGCACTGGAGACTTCGATCGGGGCAGTACTGTTCCTGCGCGACAAGCATCATGTAGAGCTGACGGCTGCGGGGGAACTCTTTTACGGAGAGGCGAAGGCGATCCTGAGGCGCACGGAGTCGGCACTTCGTCTGGTTCAGCATGTGGATGCACTGGAGGAGGGAAAGATCTCCGTCGGGTTTATTCGCGGATACGGGCACAGTGATCTGGCAAAAACGCTGCACAGTTTTCATCAGACACATCCGGGTGTTCATATCGAGCTGGTCCGGGACAATGAACATGGACTTTTGAGTCTGTTTGAACAGGGGGAGCTGGATATCGTCTTTACGGTGACTCCGTATGCCAGAAAACCGGAGCAGGTGAAGCGGATGCTTCTGAAACACTATCCGATGATGGTGGTTATGGCTGGAAACCATGCACTGGCAGAGAAACCGTATCTGACGTATCGGGAACTGGAAAATGAGAATTTTCTGATCATGCAGCCGGCAGGACGGCAGAGAGCGGAGACGGAGGAGGCGATCTTTATCCATGAGCGAGGTGGTTTTGTGCCGAAGGTCACAGCGATGGAGAGCGAGCCGGAGACACTGCTTCTGCAGGTGGCCATGGGGCTCGGGATCAGTATTCTGCCGGAATATGTGATCCATCACGCCTACAGCAGGGAGGATATCCGAATCGTGCCACTGGTCAAGGATGATCAGACAGCGGAGACACTGGATTTCGAGGTTCTGTGGTATGAGGGGGAAAATCAGATACTAAGACAGCTGATCGACATTATTGAGTCAGTGACTTATAAATAGGAATTACATCGATGACAGAAAGTTCAGAAGGAGGAGCACAGGATGAAGTTATGGACATTACAGCCTTTGAGTATACTGGATGAGATCGAGCGGACGGGGAGCTATCGCTGCAACAGAGAACTGTCCTACAATCTGAGCAAGAGAGATTCTCTGGATGACAAATATCAGTGGCTGATCAAAAGAATGGAGCAGAGAATCGGGAAGCGCCCTGAGGGAGTCGAGTATCCGATCTGGGCATGGCATACCTGGGAAGAGGAGAGGAGATGCCCGGATATTCAGAGTGCGGCATTTCTGAAGCGCACGGAGGATAAAGTGCTGCTGACTCTGGAGATACCGGAGAATGAGATCGTGCTGACAGACTTTGATGCCTGGCAGATCATTTTAAACGGCGGATACCTCGCACTGGAGACAGCACAGGAAAAGCTGGATGAGCTGGAGGAATGGATCGACTCTCTGGAGGAAGAAGAACTCGACAGAGCGATAGAGGAAAGCTGGGAAAATTTATTCGAGATTGCAGGTTCGGATTCTGAAGAACGAGGCCGCTTTGTACAGGCAACCTTCTGGGAACTCAAGAAGGAGTACATTCTGAAAACGGACATTGTAGAGAAGTAACATATCCTCGGCGGTGCGATCGGGTTAAGATGAATTAAGAAGTAGTTCAGAAACTGTTAAAGCCGGGCAGATATAGTCACATCTATCAAAGGAAAAGCACTTTGATACGAGATAATTACAGGAGGTGTGAACTATGTCGATAAGAATAGGGAAAAGGATCACAGCAGTTATTTTTGCAGCAGCACTGATGACTTCATCAGGCAGTATGGTCCTGGCAGCAAAGAGTACACAGAAAACGACTTCGAGTGTACAGAAAAAAACAGTCCAGGTTACAGCGGCATCCGGCACTTACTATGTATCCAGTGATATTGGTCTGAATGTCCGAAAAGGTCCCTCCACCGCCTCCGCCAGAATCGGTCTACATGGGAGATCAGGTGACGGTCACCGGACGCGTCATGGAAAATGGAAAGAAAAACGGATGGGTCAGAATCAAATACAATAACGGATCTGCCTATATCTGGGAAGAACTTTCGGAGACAAAGCCGACAGCAGTGGCCGCATCGAACAGCAAGGTTGACGAAAATGGCGTATCGGAGGCAACCAAAAAGCAGCAGTCATGGATCACTTTCCGCAATAATTCCAATACGACACGAATTAAGGCGGCGAGGGGTGCGCGGGTAAAAGGAGATGATGTCTTTACCGTTGATGTGAAAAAGGGATATCTTGCACTCAGAAGCAGTGCAGACAGTACAAGCTCGAATATTATCGCAGAACTCCAGAAAGATGTGAGCGTGACGGTGGAAACCTATGGAACCCAGTTTGATTATGTCTATGTTCCGTCGATCAATAAAAGCGGTTACGTGAATAATGACTATCTGAAATAAAGTTTATAAAAGTTTAGGTTATGTTTATGAAAACAACTCTTATCTGTTTAACTGGCTGCCGTAAGATGGCTCCAGTAACCGGTAAGAGTTTTTTTATGAAACCAAAGAGGAGGAGTTTGCAAATGGAGAATAATTCGGTCAGGACCATTATTCTGAAAAATGTATGTACTTACTTTAACGCGATCTTTCTGATACTGGCGCTGCTTCTGATTATGACGAAAAACTACCGTAATCTTACGTTTTTACCGGTGGTCATTGCTAATATCGTGATCGGTATTTATCAGCAGATCCGTGCGAAAAAGGTGCTGGATAACCTGACGCTGCTGGCTGATACGAAATATTCGATCTTAAGAGATCAGAAAAAGCTGGAGCTGACGGCGAATGAGATGCAGAAGGAAGATGTGATTCTGCTGGAGGGCGGTCTGCAGATCCCGGCGGATGCAAAGGTCATTGAGGGAAAGATTTCTGTCAACGAATCTTTGCTTACCGGTGAATCGGATGAGATCGAGAAAAAGGCCGGTGATACACTGATGTCAGGCAGCTTTGTCGTAAACGGTAACTGCACGGCCAGACTTTCGGCTGTGGGCGAGGAGTCTTATATTCAGAAGCTGAATGCGAAGGCAAAACAGATCAAGGAACATCCGTCGGAGATGATGGAAGATATCAATCGGATCATCAAATTTGCGGGTATTGCGATCATTCCGATCGGCGGTATGCTGCTGTATCAGGGGATCGTGCACAATGGTCTGTCGAACAAGGAAGCGATCGAGTCGATGGTCGGTGCGGTGACGGGAATGATTCCGGAGGGAATGTACCTGCTTGCCACGGTTGCTCTGGCTCTGTCAGCGATGAGACTGGCACAGAATCAGGTGCTGCTGCATGATATGAGAAGTGTGGAGGCTCTGGCGAGGGTCGATGTGCTCTGTGTGGACAAGACGGGAACCCTCACGACCAATGAGATGAGTGTCTCAGAGATCGTCCGGCCGGTAACTGCCAAGGAGAGTGAGCAGGAATCCAGTGCCAAGCTCCTTGGAGCATACGTAAATACGATCGGGGACAACAACATTACTGCCAAGGCACTTCGGGCGTATTTCACGCAGAGTGAAAAGTTAGAGGTAGTGAGCAGTCTGCCGTTCTCCTCCAAACTGAAATATTCGGAGATCGTCACGGAGACAGATACCTTCCGGCTCGGTGCGACCGAGTTTATTCTGGGAGAAGAGGAGCTCGAACAGAATCAGAAACTGCTCGATGAGAAGAGCAAAGCCGGATACCGCATTATGACCTTTGCAAGAAAAGATGGCGAGAAGTTTGTGCCGCTGCTGTTTGTGGTCCTGGCAAACACCCTGCGTTCCAATGTGCAGGAGACGATCAAATATCTGGAAGATCAGGAAGTGCGTATCGTGGTCATTTCCGGTGACAATCCTAAGACAGTTTCGGAGATCGCTTCGATGGCGGGAATCAGACATGCGGACCGTTTTGTGGATGCTTCCACGTTAAAGACGGAGGAGGAAGTCAAAGAGGCAGTTTCCAAGTACACGGTATTCGGACGTGTGCAGCCGGAACAGAAGAAGGCTCTGGTCAATGCAATGCAGGCCGGCGGACAGAAGGTCGCAATGACCGGTGACGGAGTAAATGACATTCTGGCAATGAAGGATGCAGACTGTTCCATTGCGATGGGTTCCGGAAGTGATGCGGCAAGACAGGCGGCGCAGGTGGTTCTGCTGGACGATGATTTCTCACATATGGAGCAGATCATTTCGGAGGGCAGAAGAGATATCAACAACCTGACCAGATCAGCGACGCTGTTTCTCTACAAAAATATTTTTTCCATGTTGCTGGCGATCTTTTCTATTTATGCGGTATTTACCTATCCGCTGAAGCCGTCGCAGATCTCACTGGTTTCGATGTTTAACATCGGTGTGCCGGCATTCTTCCTGGCACTTGAGCCGAATGAGAAGAAGCAGGAGGGAAGATTTATCAGGAAAACATTGATGAAGGCACTGCCGGCGTCATTGACCTCATTCTTCTCAATCGCAGGACTGGTCATCTTTTCGCAGGTGTTCCAGGTCAGCAACGTGGATGTGGGCGTGGCAAGCACGTACCTGCTTTCCTTTGTCGGATTTATGATTCTGCTCAAACTCTGCAGACCGATGAACAGATACCGTAAGATGGTTCTGGGAGGATGCTTTGCCGGATTCTTCATCTGTGCATATTATTTTTCCTCACTTTTTTCCATCTCATGGATTTCTTTCGAATGTCTGCTGTTCGTAACCGTCTTCACGATCGCGGAGGAGTCTCTGATGAGAAATCTGTCACTGTTATTTGAGGCGATCGAAGACAGAAAAATGAAGAAGCAGGAATCATACTAAACAGATAATATGAAGTGACCTCACATTTGCAGCACCGTGGATTTACCTGTATA
>JAUNAF010000068.1 GCA_030527715.1 Eubacteriales bacterium | reverse complement strand
TTCGACTTTGGTCGTCCCATGATGGCTCCTCCTAAACTTTTCTTATACATAGAGCATATATCTTATCTACCGAAAAGTCGAGTAAAAACCATAAAAAAATTGGCTTTCATCCCCGTAGCAAGCTACGGGGTTTTCGCCGAAAATTTATAAGGAGGACTTTCAGATGAAAAGTTCAAATGATATAATCAAGGTACGCAGAGGTTGCAAAGATGTGTGGAATGCCTTTATGGTTAGAGGAGCAAGCTTTTCCACTAATGACATTCCTTACTGTCCGACAACCGCTTACTCATTACCGGTTTCTCTCGTTTCGTTCGAGGAAGCCAAGACCATTCACAAAAATGCAATGCACAATGGTCATACGGATTATTGTGTAAAGGCATTTATCCATTTCTGGATTGACGACCAGAAGTTTGACGGAAACCGTAAAGGAATCTGGGCAACCCCGCAGGAAGCTCTGGAAATAATCCAGCACTTCTCCGGTATTGTCACCCCGGATTTTTCTACCAACATCGATTTTCCGGAACCGATCAAGATTTATAACACCTATCGAATGCGGGCTTTCGGCTTCTGGATTGCAAGTCAGGGCATCCCTGTTATCAACAATGTACGCTGGGGTTCGGAAGAGACTTGGCGTTACTGTTGGGATGGTCTTCCTCACAACAGCATCTTGGCAATCGGTACTGTTGCCAGCGGTCTGAGGCAGCTTGAAAATCGACCGGTATTCGAAGCCGGCATTCGAGAAATGGTGAAGCAGCTGCATCCGCACACAATACTTGTGTACGGCAGCGCAAACTATCCCATCTTCGATGAGCTGAAATCTCAGGATATTTATATCAAGGCTTTTCCGAGCCGAATGGACACTGTCTTTTCGGGGAGGAATGCCCATGAGTAAAGCAAGCAGTCATCAGTTCAGCGGCACAAAAGGTGAACGCATTGCGCAAGGTAAGATTCCGGAGAATCAGAAGAAACAGGTTGTTGCCTGGGCACAAGATGTGATTAGCCGAATGGGCGAAAATGTCTCCAAGAGAAAACGAGAAAAGTTCAATACTGCCTGTGTAGCCTTTGATGAATCAACCGGGCAGCTTTACTTCGGCAGAAATGGCGGTATTGATCGATTTGGTCCCGACTTACATCCTGCAATAAAAAGTATTCTGCCTCCACAAAGCCTAACAAGAGTTCCTACCTCTTGGAATTGTGCAGAGACGGATGCAATTAACAACGCGCTACATGCCGGCGCATCCTTAGAAAACTTGCACATTTACACAATTAACACTCTGCCTCGTTATTTTGGTTCTGATAACGCTTCTTGCGAAAATTGTACATACATGTACAAAGGAAGAATAAAGAAGAATAACACCGGATGGTTTTAAGAAGGAGATTAGCCATGAATAAAATAATTAATACACTTTCTATCCGTGGTCGTGTCACATACTTGATCATGTGCTTTGAGACATATGTAACCGCGAAGTATCCTGAGCGAAATTGGGCTCCGGTCAGCGACAGGATGTGGAAAATCTGCGATGACAGTGACTACATCGATAACAGTGCCTATCGATATATGGAGATTGTTCCCGAGTATCTTTATGAGTTCGACAATTATAAGGATGCGGAATTTGATTATCTGACGGAAGATGAGTATAAGCAGTTTATTTCTATCATTCCAAGTGGCTCTCAGGATCCCGATTTGGAAATCATTATGCATAGTATTTATAACATTGCTATGGAATGTGCCTATGGATCTGCAATAAAATACCTCCCCAATACAATTCCTTATATAGAAGCTGCAGAAAAATGTATGAAGAAAGCTTCTTTACCTTTGCCTGACTTGTCAAGATTAGCTCATCTGACTGATCCTGAACATCAATGGGGAGAACAGTTCGATGGAAGATACCTTTCTATCATACTCAAAGGCAAATAATTTCAAATTGCCGTTTTCTCAGCAATTCATAAACCACATATACACTTGGATACAGCAACGACCACTCCGCACATTGAACAGAGTGGTCGCTTAATTTTTATCTGATGTAAAACATCTCTACCTACGATCTTCTGTGCTGTGAACGCAGATATTCTTCAAAGATACTTCTTCGAATCAATACTTTCTTGCCGATTTTATAGACTGCACCGCATTCATGAGCTATTCTGGTCACAGGTTTTAGGCCCAGACGATAGTAATCACATGCCATACTGTAGGTGACAAATTCATGGGCCATAAACTCCATATCCTCGTCATCAATCTGATTCGAAAACTTCCAAATATTTCCACTCATTTCTTTTCACCTTCCCTGTACTTACTTGTCGCTGGTTCGTGAAAACGCTCCAGGTATGCATCAAAAATCTCTCGGTTGATCAGCACTGTGCTATCAAAGCGATATAGTGCGCCCGCATCACTGGCAAGTTCAAGTAATTTCTTATGGGAAAGGCTGTAAATCAGCTCTGCCTGTTGATAGCGTATGAACTCCCGGCGCAGCTTCCGCAACTGGTCAGGCACTTCCTTCATGCTCTTGATTGGTTTATATTCCTCATACATATTGTGTATCCTCCATTTCTAATTTGACAGTGAAAGAAGCTGACCGCAGTGAATGAAAAAGGCACCCCTCAGATGAACTCTGAGAAGTGCCCTTTGGCTTCTATCAAACTCGATATGTGATCTCTCTGAAAGCATCAATGCTTCGTGATGATGCGTTATCATTCAAAATTTTGCTGTCAAATTGCTGGCAAATCGGGTTTGACAACTTTTTGAAGAACACAATTAATACAGCTTTGCACCTGCCGGGATATGGTTATCCACCATCAGAAGGTGAAGCTTCTCTTCTCCCTCTTCCTCATGGATCGCTGAGAGCAGCATGCCGCAGGATTCGATTCCCATCATGGCTCTCGGCGGAAGGTTGGTGATCGCGATCAGTGTCTTTCCAACCAGCTCTTCCGGCTCATAGAATGCATGGATTCCGGAAAGGATGGTTCTGTCTGTGCCTGTTCCGTCGTCCAGTGTAAACTGAAGAAGCTTTTTGCTCTTCTTAACAGCCTCGCAGGCCTTTACCTTTACTGCACGGAAGTCAGACTTGCTGAAGGTATCAAAATCAACAGTCTCCTCAAATAACGGCTCGATCTGAACCTTTGAGAAATCAATGACTTCTTCTACTGCCGGTGCAGCCGGAGCTGCCTCTGCTGTGGATGCAGCTGCCTGTGCGGCATTGTTTGCCTCGTTCTTTGCAGCGCCCTGGCTCTTCATGGTCGGGAAGAGCAGTACGTCTCTGATCGCTGCGGAATCTGTCAGCAGCATTACCAGACGGTCGATGCCGTAACCGATACCACCTGTCGGCGGCATACCGATCTCCAGTGCATTCAGGAAATCCTCATCGGTGTGGTTTGCCTCTTCATCACCTGCTGCGAATGCGGCATCCTGTGCGGCGAAACGCTCTCTCTGATCGATCGGGTCGTTCAGCTCGGAATATGCGTTACACATCTCCCAGGTGTTGATGAACAGCTCGAAACGCTCTACCTTCTCCGGATCGGACGGTTTCTTCTTGGTCAGCGGAGAGATCGCCAGCGGATGATCCATAACGAAGGTCGGCTGGATCAGGTTCTTCTCACAGAACTCCTCGAAGAACAGGTTGATGATATCGCCCTTGGAATGACGCTGCTCATACTCGATATGATGCTGGTCAGCCAGAGCTCTAGCCTCTTCCAGAGTCTCCACAGTATCAAAGTCAATGCCTGCATACTTCTTGATGCAGTCGATCATGGTGATACGCTCAAACGGCTTGCCGAAATCGATCTCAATGCCATTGTATACAAACTTGCTGCTGCCGATGACTGTCTCTGCCAGATAGCGGAACATGCTCTCGGTCAGCTCCATCATACCCTCGTAGTCAGTGTATGCCTGGTAAAGCTCCATCAGAGTGAACTCCGGATTGTGACGGGTATCTACACCCTCGTTACGGAATACACGGCCGATCTCGTAAACTCTCTCCAGACCGCCTACGATCAGTCTCTTCAGATAAAGCTCCAGAGAAATACGCAGCTTTACATCCTCATTCAGTGCATTGTAATGTGTATCGAACGGTCTTGCAGCTGCTCCGCCGGCATTGGAAACCAGCATCGGAGTCTCTACCTCCATAAAGCCTCTGCCATCCAGGAAGTTTCTGATCTCCTTGATGATTCTGGAACGCTTGATAAATACGTTCTTGCTGTCCTCGTTCATGATCAGATCCACATAACGCTGACGATAACGGGTATCGGTATCGGTCAGACCATGGAACTTCTCCGGCAGCATCTGCAGGCTCTTGGAGAGCAGCTGCATGGACTCTGCATGAACGGATACCTCACCGGTCTTTGTGCGGAACAGGAAGCCCTTGATACCGTAGATATCGCCGATATCAGACTTCTTGAAGTCTGCATAGGATTCCTCACCGATCGCATCTCTTGCGACGTAGACCTGGATATCTCCCTGAAGATCACGGATGTTGCAGAAAGAAGCCTTACCCATGACACGCTTGAACATCATTCTTCCGGCAATAGATACCGGAATCGGCTGAGCGTCCATGATTTCTCTTCTCTCGTTATAATCCTGATTGATCACATTTCTGGCTTCTGCCTCATCCATACCCTCGGTATCCGGAGCAACTCTGTCACCGAGGATCTTTGCCTCGTGTGCATTGTAGAGCTCCTTTGCCTCCATGGTGTGATGTGTCTGGTCGAATTTGGTTACCTGAAAAGGATCCTTTCCAGCATTCTGCAGCTCTGAAAGCTTGTCACGGCGCACCTTGCGCAGCTGATTTACATCCATTTCCTGTGTTTTCTTCTGCTGTCCCACCTTATCTTTCCTTTCTTAGACAATTGTCATGAATCCAATTGAGCGGGAGCTCATTTTGAACCCCCGCTGCAATCTGTAACCTCTGTTTTACTTATGATCTGGTAATGCCAAGTACCTTGTAGCTGCTGATACCGAGCTGTGTCTCAACAGAAATGGTATCGCCAACCTTTGCACCGATCAGAGCCTTACCTACCGGAGACTCGTTTGAAATCTTGCCCTGCAGGCTGTTTGCCTCGGTAGAACCAACGATCTGGTACTCGATTTCCTCTTCAAACTCCTCATCATAAAGCTTTACTCTGCAGCCTACGCTGATTTTATCCAGATCTACGTCATCCTCAACAACGACTTCTGCGTTCTTCAGGATCTTCTCGATCTCCTCGATACGAGCCTCGATATCTCTCTGCTCGTCCTTTGCTGCATCATACTCTGCGTTCTCAGAAAGGTCTCCCTGCTCTCTTGCCTCTTTGATCTTCTGAGCAACTTCTTTTCTTCTTACTACTTTCAGGTCATGGAGCTCGTCTTCCAGTGCCTTTAATCCGGTATATGTCAGTAAATTCTTCTTTGCTTCCATAGTAATCCCCTTCTTACAACTTTTCCCCTGATACATTTTTTGCCAAGGGCATGACCTCAGCAATTCAAAAATTATATGTCAAGGGTTCTCTATTGTCAAGTGCTTTTCAAAAAAGCACACTATCTGTCTTATTCTGACTGATCAGCCATGCTCTTCAGCAATGCCTCCAGTGCCTCCATGTTCTCAATCTCATTTACTCTTCTGCGAATCGACGCGCTGTGCGGATATCCTGCCGTATACCAGGCCACATGCTTTCGCATCTCACGCATCGCCACATGCTCGCCCTTATATTTCACATGAAGCTGTGCATGGCGGTGGATCATCTCACAGAGTTCCCTGATCCCCGGTTTTCCCTCAAAGGTCTGTGAGCGGTCATATTCCAGAAGATCCCGGAAGATCCATGGATTTCCCCGGCTGGCTCTTCCGATCATGACTCCGTCGCAGCCGGTCTGCTCTCTGAGCAGCTTTGCCTGAATCGGATCGGTCACATCTCCGTTTCCGATCACCGGGATGCTCACAGCTTCCTTCACCTTTCGGATGATCTCCCAGTCCGCGGTTCCGGAATAGTACTGTTCTCTGGTACGACCGTGCACGGCTATCGCAGCTGCCCCTGCGGCTTCCAGGCGCTTAGCCATCTCTACCGCATTGACATGATCCTCATCTACGCCTTTTCTGATCTTGACGGTCACCGGCTTTTTCACTGCCTGTGCCATCCTTCTTATGATCTCTTCCGCAAGCTTCGGATCCTTCATCAGCGCAGAACCCTCTCCGTTTCCAAAAACCTTCGGTACCGGGCAGCCCATATTTACATCGAGGATCTCAAACGGCCGGTCTTCGATCTGCGCAGCCACCTCTGCCATCAGCCCCGGATCGCTGCCGAAGAGCTGCAGAGATACCGGATGCTCCTCCTCTGCGATCTCAAGGAGCGCCTCTGTATTTTTATTATGGAAGGAGATCGCCTTTGCACTGACCATTTCCATACAGAGCAGTCCTGCCCCCATCTCCTTGCAGAGCAGGCGAAAAGGCAGGTCCGTCACACCTGCCATCGGAGCGAGAATGTAGGGATTCTCCAGTGTCACACTGCCGATCTTAAGACTCATGATCTCCTCCCTGCATAAAGAACACTCTATAGTACATTTCCAGTGCCTCCAGCAGCTCTGTTTTTGTTCTCTGGATCTGACGGATCTTCAGGACACTTCCGATCTCATCATAGCCGAAGTCATCGCTCTCTGCATCTGTGCGGAAGCAGAGATTTCCCTCCTCATCGTACTCCAGTGTAAGGATTCCTCCGATGTCCTGCACATACAGCACACACATGATCTTCAGTTCATCTTTGATCGCCTGCGGCAGACTGTCAAAATCCTCATTGATATAAAATTTCTGATTATATGCGTTTGCTCCGCAGAGCACTACTTTTTCCTGATACATAGACAGGTTTCCAAGCCTTTCTGTTTTTATTTCCTATACATAACCATAGATGCCCCGCACGGAGACTTCTCCGGCGTAAACTTCTGTGATACTGCCGTCCTCACGCTCCACAAGGAGACAGCCGGCGGCATTGATCCCGCGCGCTGTTCCGCAGTATTCGTTTCCCGGTTCAAGCACCTTTACCTCACGATCCATGTTTACGAGCAGATGCTGATAGTCCTCCACAAGCAGTCTCAGATCCTGGTACTCCATAAACCGGTCATAATAGTCCTCAAATGCCTGCAGATAGGCACAGATCAGACCTGCACGGTCCACATCTCTGCCAAGCTCACATTTCAGTGAGGTCGCTGTCTGCTGCAGTTCCTCCGGAAATCTTGTCTCGTTGGCATTGATGCCTGTTCCGATGACAAGATAGTGGATAGATCCCAGCTCCATACTCATCTCTGTGAGTGTGCCGGAGATCTTTTTTCCGTTCAGGACTGTGTCATTCGGCCACTTGATCCCTGCAGAAAGTCCGGTCACCTCCTGCACGGCCTTTGCCACCGCCATCCCTGCAAGCAGGGTCATCATGGACGCTTTCTCCGGCTTCAGTTCGCTCGGGCGCACTACCATGCTGACTGCAATATTGCTTCCCGCCGGTGTGACCCAGGTCCTGCCTCTGCGTCCCTTGCCTTTTGTCTGCTCATCGGCGATGACCACAGTGCCGTGTTCTGCACCGTCCTCCGCCAGCTTTTTCGCATAGTCATTCGTGGAATCCACCGTTGCCAGTGAGTACAGTGTATCCGCTGCCCATGCGGTATGCAGACGACTGCGGATCTCCACCTCGGAAATACTGTCCGGAGACCCGCAGAGGCGGTACCCCTTGCGAGGTACCGCTTCAATATCATAGCCATCTTCTTTTAACTGATTGATCCCTTTCCAGACTGCAGTTCTGCTGACCTGAAACTGATCACAGAGCTCCTGTCCGGAGACAAAATCCTGCCGTTCACGAAGAACAGCCAATATACTGCTTTTCATTCTCTGTATTACACTCCCAAAACTGGTGTATTATGCACCAAGAGTCGCTGCCATCACAGCCTTAATGGTATGCATGCGGTTTTCTGCCTCCTGGAATACCTTGGAGCGGCTGTCTCTGAACACTTCATCGGTCACTTCCATATCGATCAGACCAAAGCGCTTTCCGATCTCCTCGCCGATCTGTGTCTTCAGGTCATGGAAGGACGGCAGGCAGTGCAGGAAGATCACATCCTCACTTCCGTTGTCCATCAGTTCCTTTGTCACCTTATACGGTGTAAGATCGTGGATTCGCTCCTCCCAGATCTCGTCCGGCTCACCCATGGATACCCATACATCGGTACAGATAACATCGGCATTCTTTGTTCCTTCTATCACATCCTCAGTCAGTGTGATCGTTGCTCCGGATTCTTTTGCGTACTCCTGGCATTCTGCCACGAGTTCTTCTGACGGGAAGTACTTTTTCGGTGCGCAGGCTACGAAATCCATACCCATCTTTGCGCAGGCGATCATGTAGGAATTACCCATGTTGTAGCGGGCGTCACCCATGTATACCAGTCGGATACCCTTCAGGCGTCCGAAACACTCCTGGATCGTCAGCATATCTGCGAGCATCTGGGTCGGATGATACTCGTTGGTCAGACCGTTCCATACCGGAACGCCTGCATGGCGGGCAAGCTCCTCAACGATCTCCTGACCGTATCCGCGGTACTCGATACCCTCGAACATGCCTCCGAGCACTTTTGCGGTATCCTCAATGCTCTCCTTCTTTCCGATCTGTGAGCTCTTCGGATCCAGATAGGTAGCTCCCATACCGAGATCATGTGCAGCTACCTCAAAGGAACAGCGTGTACGTGTGCTGGTCTTTTCAAAAATCAGTGCCACATTTCTTCCACGCAGGGAATCTACCGGAATGCCTGCTTTCTTTTTGCGCTTCAGCTCTGCTGCAAGATCCAGCAGATAACTGATCTCCTCCGGTGTAAAATCTTTCAATGTGAGAAAACTTCTGCCTCTTAAATCTACCATGATGTCAATTCTCCTTTTCTTCTACGCTATCCTTTGCCACCTCAGAGAGTGAGGTCACAAGCCCTGCCAGATTCTGCAGCTCGGACGGAATAATGATCTTTGTCGCCTTTCCGTCTGCCACTTTGATCATGGCCTCGATGCTCTTTAAGGTCAGTACGCTCTGATCTGCGCCTGCCTCTTTTAAATATTTCAGACCAAGGGCATTTGCCTTGTTGATCTTCTCGATTGCCTCTGCCTCACCTTCTGCCTCGCGGATCATCTTCTCTCTCTGTGCCTCTGCACGGAGGATCGCTGCCTGCTTTTCAGCCTCCGCATCCAGAATGATGGACTCTTTCTTACCTTCTGCGATCAGGATCGCAGACTTTTTCTCACCTTCTGCCATCAGGATGGTCTCACGTCTCTCACGCTCAGCCTTCATCTGTTTCTCCATGGCTTCCTGAATCGCTGCCGGCGGGATGATATTCTTCAGCTCGACACGATTTACCTTGATGCCCCACGGATCTGTTGCAATATCCAGAGATGAGCGCATCTTTGTGTTGATGATCTCTCTGGAGGTCAGTGTCTCATCCAGCTCCATCTCACCGATGATATTTCTCAGTGTGGTTGCTGTCAGGTTCTCGATCGCCATGATCGGATTCTCCACGCCGTATGCATAGAGCTTCGGATCTGTGATCTGGAAGAATACAACAGTATCGATCCGCATGGTAACGTTATCCTTTGTGATTACCGGCTGCGGATCAAAGTCTACTACCTGTTCCTTCAGTCTTACTTTTTTCGCTACGCGGTCGATGATCGGCACTTTAAAATGAACGCCTACACCCCAGGTCGCCTGATAGCCTCCCAGACGCTCGATAACGATCGCCTGTGCCTGCGGCACGATACGAATGCTTCTCACAATGATAATAAAAATAATCGCAATGATCGCAATGAAAACTTCCATTTCTTATCCCCCTTTTCTTTCTGTCGGATACTTTATGAGATCTTCTTTACCAGGACTTTGACTCCCTCGATGGACTCTACTCTGACCAGTGTTCCTTTCGGAAGCACCTTTTCCCCTTCTGACGGTGCCGGAGCAGCCTTCCAGTCCATGCCTCTCAGCTGAACCCTTCCGGTTCCTCTGATTCCGTCGATTTCCTCAGTCACCACTGCCTGCGTTCCCGGAAGCTCATCGATGTTTGTTTTTGTTCTGTTTTTATTAACAAACTTCATGATGAACGGTCGGGTGAACAGAAGCAGCACCACGGATACCACGAGAAAGGCCGCCAGCTGAATCGCCAGCCCTCCACCGGCTGCGCTGACAGCCAGTCCTACCAGAGCACCGATCGCAAACCAGATCGTCGTCAGGTCCACGGTCACAGCCTCAAACAGCATCAGAATTGCAAACAGTATCAGCCAGTATGTTGTTCCCATACACATCCCCCCCTTCCCTGCATTATACACGAAATTTCTCTTGTTGTATATATGAAAAGGACCGGCGGCCATCTATAAGGTAATGATAACGCCAGTGCCTGGACAGTCTTCAAAGCGTGATTGCACGAAAATATCTTTTTCATCCTGCTTTTCGTGCGCAAAACAGTTGTTTTCCAGACTAACTGCACAAAAATCTCTTTTTTCTTCTCGATTTAGTGCTTAATACCGTACTATTTTGAAGAAATTTGCACGAAGATCTTCATTTTTTTCTTATTTTAGTGCAAAGAGCTCTTAAATTGCTTCATATTTGCACCAAAATGGGGGTGCCCTCTCTTATTTTTGTGCATTTAGAGCTTTGCGCCGATATCTTCATTGTTCAATCGGATTCTCGCAATCCGCTTCCGCTGCTTACTTGATTCAGAAAAAAAAGGAGCCGCTGCTCCATAGATGCGATCATCATCTATTTTGCAATGGCTCCTGCTCTCTTTAATTTATTCAGTTACCAGCTTTTTAAGGAAACGCTGAATTCATCAGTACTTCCTTAGTAGAACTGGTGCGCTCCGATCTTTACGCCGCTTCCGGAACCTGTATTGAAATACAGTGCATCCGGTACGCTTCCGCCTCCGGAGAGTGCCTCTGCTGCTGCATCATAACAGCTGCTCGGCGCATTACCGATCGCTGAAGCAAGTGCTCCGCTGCTCGCCGGTGTAAACTGACCGCTCTCGTAGATAACACCTTCGATAGAATCTGCGAAGGAACTGCTCTCTACTCGGTTCATAACTACCTGACCTACGGCTACCTGTCCCTCGTAGCTCTGATTTCCTGCCTCACAGTAGATCAGCGCTGCCAGAAGATCCAGCTCATCGCTGGAAGCGGTAACAGTGTTGGAATTGTCTGAGGTATTGTCTGCTGTATTATCACCGGTGTTCTCTGTCTCCGGATCAATATATACATCATCATTCAGTCCATCGTCGAAGTTGTCATCATCATCAACCACTTCAACATCGGTATCTGCAGGCTGCT
>JAUNAF010000067.1 GCA_030527715.1 Eubacteriales bacterium | reverse complement strand
GTTTGAAAGCAACATTTACCTCTTGACAAAGGTCACTTCATAACAGGTCAAGAAACTGCCCGAAAATCCTTGAGCAGACATCAAAAACGAGGGAAAGTAATTTCTTACTTTCCCTCGCATAAACTATCTGTATATTCTATATATCTGATTAGTTTTTCTTATCTGCAATTGCTGCCTGTGCTGCTGCAAGTCTTGCGATCGGCACACGGAACGGTGAGCAGGATACATAATCAAGACCCAGCTTGTGGCAGAACTCTACGGATGACGGATCTCCGCCGTGCTCTCCGCAGATACCGATATGCAGGTTCGGGTTTGCCGGACGGCCAAGCTTGATGGTGAGCTCCATAAGTTTGCCGACACCGGTCTGGTCGAGCTTTGCAAACGGATCGTTCTCGAAGATCTTGCGGTCATAGTATGCATTCAGGAACTTGCCTGCGTCATCACGGGAGAAACCGTAGGTCATCTGAGTCAGATCGTTGGTTCCGAAGCAGAAGAAGTCTGCATTCTTAGCGATCTCATCAGCGGTCAGAGCTGCTCTCGGGATCTCGATCATGGTACCAACCTCATACTTGAGTGCGCTGTTTGCAGCTGCGATCTCAGCGTCTGCGGTCTTAACTACGATATCCTTAACATATTTCAGCTCCTTAACATCGCCTACGAGCGGGATCATGATCTCCGGGCATACTCTCCAATCCGGATGAGCTGCCTTAACCTCGATCGCTGCACGGATAACAGCCTTGGTCTGCATCACTGCGATCTCCGGATAGGTAACACTCAGACGGCATCCACGATGTCCCATCATCGGGTTGAACTCGTGCAGGCTGTCAATGATGGTCTTGATCTGATCAACAGTCTTGCCCTGAGTGTCAGCCAGCTTCTGGATATCTTCCTCAGCAGTCGGAACGAACTCATGAAGAGGCGGATCCAGGAAACGGATGGTTACCGGATGTCCCTCAAGAGCCTCGAACAGCTGCTTGAAGTCGCTCTGCTGTACCGGAAGGATCTTATCCAGTGCTGCTTCTCTCTCCTCAACAGTATCGGAGCAGATCATCTCACGGAATGCATCGATACGGTCGCCCTCGAAGAACATATGCTCTGTACGGCAGAGACCGATACCTTCTGCACCAAGCTCACGAGCCTTCTTAGCGTCAGCCGGAGTATCTGCGTTGGTTCTTACTTTCAGTTTTCTGTACTTATCTGCCCAGCCCATGATTCTGCCGAACTCACCAGCGATGGTAGCATCCACAGTCGGGATGATGCCGTCATAGATCGCTCCGGTAGATCCGTCGATGGAGAGGTAATCTCCCTCGTGGTACTCTTTGCCGGCCAGAGTAAATTTCTTATTCTCTTCGTCCATAGCGATATCGCCGCATCCGGATACACAGCAGGTACCCATACCACGTGCAACTACTGCTGCATGGCTGGTCATACCGCCGCGGACAGTCAGGATACCCTGAGAAGCCTTCATACCCTCGATATCCTCCGGAGAGGTCTCAAGACGAACCAGAACTACCTTCTCACCGCGTGCTGCCCACTCTTTTGCATCCTCAGCTGTGAAGACGATCTTACCGCATGCTGCTCCCGGAGAAGCTCCGAGTGCCTTTGCAACCGGTGCAACCTTCTTTAATACTGCTGCGTCAAACTGCGGATGAAGCAGGGTATCCAGGTTACGAGGATCGATCATTGCAACAGCCTCTTCCTCAGTTCTCATACCCTCATCTACCAGATCGCAGGCGATCTTTAATGCAGCCTGAGCAGTTCTCTTACCATTACGTGTCTGCAGCATGTAGAGCTTTCCAGCCTCAACGGTGAACTCCATATCCTGCATATCTCTGTAGTGAGACTCCAGAGTTGCGCATACGTTCTTGAACTGAACAAATGCCTCCGGGAATTTCTCTTCCATCTCGCTGATGTGCATCGGAGTACGAACACCAGCTACTACGTCCTCACCCTGTGCATTGGTCAGGAACTCACCGAACAGACCGTTCTCGCCGGTTGCCGGATCACGTGTAAATGCAACACCGGTACCACAGTCATCACCCATGTTACCGAATGCCATCATCTGTACGTTTACAGCGGTACCCCAGGAGTAAGGAATGTCGTTGTCACGGCGGTAAACGTTTGCTCTCGGATTATCCCAGGAACGGAATACAGCCTTGATCGCTGCCATCAGCTGCTCCTTCGGATTCGTCGGGAAATCCTCACCGATCTTGTTCTTGTACTCAGCCTTGAACTGATTAGCAAGCTCTTTTAAGTCGTCAGCGGTCAGCTCAACGTCCTGCTTAACGCCCTTTTCTACTTTCATCTTGTCGATGAGCTCTTCGAAGTACTTCTTACCTACTTCCATAACTACATCGGAGAACATCTGGATGAATCTGCGGTAGCAGTCCCATGCCCAACGTGGGTTGTTGGACTTCTTAGCCAGAACCTCTACTACATCCTCATTTAAACCAAGGTTCAGGATCGTATCCATCATACCCGGCATAGATGCTCTTGCACCGGAACGAACGGAAACCAGAAGCGGATTCTCCTTATCTCCGAATTTCTTTCCTGTGATCTCTTCCATTTTAACGATGTACTCCATGATCTGTGCCTGGATCTCATCGTTGATCTTCTGTCCATCTTCATAGTACTGAGTACAAGCCTCAGTTGTGATCGTAAAACCCTGCGGAACCGGAAGGCCAAGATTGGTCATCTCTGCCAGGTTAGCTCCTTTTCCTCCGAGAAGGTTTCTCATGTCTGCGTTGCCTTCTGTGAATAAGTATACCCACTTTGCCATTACTCTTCCTCCTGAAATGATGATAAATCAGCCGTCAAAATACGCCGTGTCATCTGAACTCAGATAACACGGCGTGAAACGACACATCCTTGTGATCGCACACAATCAGTTTAACATATCCTGTGTTAATGTCAACCATTGTTAAATATTACACAAATATTTATTTATATCTGTGCAAAAACTGTGCGGATTTTCATATATGAATTACTTAGAACTGCATCTTCTCAGCAAAATATGCATCCAGATCCTCGATCTTGATACGTACCTGCTCCATGGTATCACGGTCACGAACGGTAACTGCTCCGTCGGTCTCAGACTCGAAGTCATAGGTTACGCAGAACGGAGTTCCGATCTCGTCCTGACGACGATAACGCTTACCGATGTTTCCACGATCATCGTACTCGCAGTTGTATTTCTTTGCAAGCTGTGCGTAGATCTTCTCTGCACCCTCAGCCAGCTTCTTGGAAAGCGGAAGCACACCGATCTTCACCGGAGCAAGTGCCGGATGGAAGTGAAGCACAGTTCTCATATCCGGCTTCTCCTCTGTGCCGATATTCTCCTCATCGTATGCGCTGCAGAGGAATGCGAGTACCATACGGTCTGCACCGAGTGACGGCTCGATAACATACGGTACATACTTCATCTTCTTCTCATCATCGAAGTAGGTCAGATCCTGGCCGGATACATTCTGATGCTGTGTCAGGTCGTAGTCCGTACGGTCTGCGATACCCCAGAGCTCGCCCCATCCGAACGGGAACAGGAACTCTACGTCTGTGGTAGCCTTGCTGTAGAAGCTCAGCTCCTCCTGATCGTGGTCACGATAACGAACCTCTTCGTCCTTTAAGCCTAAGCTGTGCAGCCAGTCCAGACAGAACTGCTTCCAGTATGCGAACCACTCCAGATCGGTATCCGGCTCACAGAAGAACTCCAGCTCCATCTGCTCGAACTCTCTGGTACGGAAAGTGAAGTTACCCGGTGTGATCTCATTTCTGAAAGATTTACCGATCTGACCGATACCAAACGGGATCTTCTTTCTGGAAGTTCTCTGTACATTCTTGAAGTTTACAAAGATACCCTGTGCTGTCTCCGGACGAAGATATACGGTATTCTTTGCATCCTCAGTAACACCCTGGAAGGTCTTGAACATCAGGTTGAACTGACGGATATCTGTAAAATTATGCTTTCCGCAGGTCGGGCACGGAACATTGTGCTCATCGATGAATGCCTTCATCTGCTCCTGGCTCCATGCATCCACACTGCCCTCGATGGCAATACCGTTCTCTGCACAGTAATCCTCGATCAGCTTATCTGCGCGGAAACGCTCATGACATTCCTTACAGTCCATCAGCGGATCAGAGAATCCACCGAGATGTCCGCTGGCGATCCAGGTCTGCGGGTTCATCAGGATCGCGCAGTCAACACCAACGTTGTACGGGTTCTCCTGAATAAATTTCTGCCACCAGGCTCTCTTTACGTTGTTTTTCAGCTCAACGCCGAGATTGCCGTAGTCCCAGGTGTTTGCCAGGCCTCCGTAGATCTCAGAACCCGGGTAAACAAATCCTCTTGACTTTGCCAGAGCTACAATTTTGTCCATCGTTTTTTCCATAATAAAGCACTCCTTTTTCGAATTCTATACTGGTTATTGATACAGTATATAGGCAATCCCTGCTTCCTTTGCGACAGCTGTGGATTTACCGGTCACGCTGAGGTTGTCGCTGACGTAGCAGATCTCCCCCGGAACTTCTACAAGCATCGCCTCCTCAAAGACAACGGTCCTGTAGTTGGTTCCGCTCATCAGGCTGGAGCCCCAGACTGGATTCTGGTCATTCACCACACCTGATCTTACCGGATAAAAGCTGCCGTCAAAGGCATATCCCTCCTGGATCGCTCCGGTGATATCTCCTGCGTAAAAGCTGATCCTGTTGAATCTGCTGTAATCTGAAGAGGTCTCATAGATCATCTTCAGATCCGCAACTCCTCCGGACACTGCAAGCTTTCCTGCTTTGATTCTGGTATCACCCTTCTCTGTGTTGTAGCGATCCACAGCATTGCTGATCTGTGCGGTCAGCTCCTGCTCGCTGTAGTTGGCCTCCTGAAAGTTTTCTTTGATGACCTGTGTGATGGTCCCTTTTTTCGTGATCTGCACGCCGGTCATTGCCGGAGAAAATCCACTGCTGCAGCCGTTCAGCAGAAGTACTGCTGCACTCAGCAATGTCAGAATATGTACTTTCTTTCTCATCTGTTCCTCCCAGGCGTTTCATCAGAATACTGTCAGAATGCTATCAGGTTCGATTATACTAAGATTGTTTTGTATTTTCAACTGAAAATTCCAGAATTGCCCTGAGTGTTTCCAGAGATTTGAACTCACGGTCCAGCACACTCTTCTGAAACTCCTCCACAATTTCCGTAAATTCCGCATGCACTGTCTCACTCACCTGAAAATGAAACAGCTTTGTCAGCGGACTTCCGATCACATACTGCAGGGTGTAGATCGTCGATTCCTGCAGCTTTTTTGCATGTGTCTCCGAAAGACAGCTCTCACAGACCGTTCCCTTTTTCCGGTCGGAGTAGCCTGCCAGCTGCTCCGTACTTCCGCAGTTCACACAGCAGAAGCACTCCGGATATTCTCCGCCGATCACCATGGCTCTCAACTCATAGACCCGGCGGATCAGCTCTGCAGGCATCGTTTTTTTCTGAAGCGCGTTCAGGGCAACGTACAGGAGATTCAGCATCTCCCGCTCATCGTTATTCTCCCTCGTATAGTAATCTGCAAACTCCAGAAAATACATTCCGTAGCAGGTCCCCTCAAAATCTGTCGAGAGCTCCTCGAAATAACTGTTGACGGAAGCGCGGTATATATTATAAGAAGATCTGCCCTCAAAACACTCAAAGGTGCCGAAGGTAAACGGCTTCACAGCCCCCATCAGCGGGCTGCTCTGCCTTCTTGCCCCCTTTGCGAAGGCACTGATCTTTCCGCGCTCCCTGGTCAGCAGCACCACGCGGCGGTCATATTCTCCGATCGGGGTACTTGCGAGTACCATCCCTGTCAATTCCAGTCTGTCACTCATCTGCTCTGTCTTTCCTCATCAACCAGCTTAGATTTCCTTCTTATCGTAACCAAAGTTTTTGATCATGAAGTCGCTGTCTCTCCAGTCCTTCTTCACCTTTACCCAGATCTGAAGATTGACTTTCATTTCGAGCATATCCTCGATATCTCTTCTCGCCTGACTTCCGATCCTTTTCAGCATTGCTCCGCCTTTTCCGATGATGATGCCCTTGTGGGAATCTCTCTCACAGATGATCGTCGCATCGATATCCACGATCCCCTGACGCTCCTTCATTCTTTCGATGGACACTGCCACGCCGTGCGGGATCTCCTCATCCAGACAGCGAAGTGCCTTCTCACGGATCATCTCCGCAACGATCTGACGCTGCGGCTGGTCTGTGATCGTGTCCTCATCATAGAACATCGGTCCGTACGGCAGATATTTGAAGATCTCATCAATGACCGTATCCAGATTCTGTGCGCGCAGTGCGGATACCGGAATGATCGCAGCAAAATTGAGGATCTTGCGGTAGGCATCCATGAACTTCAGGATCTCATCCTTTTTCACTGTATCGATCTTGTTGATGATCAGGATCACCGGAGTCTTGACACGTGAGAGCTGCTTTGCAATATGCTGCTCTCCCGCACCGATAAAGGTCGTCGGCTCTACCAGCCAGAGAACGACATCGACCTCCTCCAGTGTGCGCTCAGCCACATTGACCATGTACTCGCCGAGCTTGTTCTTTGCCTTGTGGATTCCCGGAGTATCCAGAAATACGATCTGTCCCCTGTCACTGGTATAGACGGTCTGGATCCTGTTTCTGGTCGTCTGCGGTTTGTTTGAGGTAATGGCGATCTTCTGACCGATCAGATGATTCATCAGAGTCGATTTACCGACATTCGGGCGTCCGATCAGTGTGACAAATCCGGACTTTGTCTTTGGCATCGCATTTAATTCCTTCAGATCAATATTCAAACTCATTCTCCTTTTTTCTGGCCGATCAATGGCTTCAGTTCTTCAAAAAGTGCTTCCTGTTCCCTGATCTTGTTCTCATTTCCGATCACACAGATATGTCCCGTCTCAAGGACAGCCTCCATCAGCGGAGCCAGGGAACGGATATCCTCCGCTGTTGCATTCAGGATCTCATCTCTCTCGCGCTGAATCTCCTCAAAGGTAATGCCGGTCAGCCATGCAGCCATGGAACGGAATCCTCTGGTCGCCGGTGTGAGCGGTGTATCGATCTCGCTGATCGTACCGATGATGTATTTCAGCATATCACGGTCACTGACTTCAAAGTTTCTGACATACTCCGGAATACCCTCGTATACCTCAAGGGTCTTCTCCAGATTCGGGTCGCGGTAGGAGACAAAAAATCCGTCTCCGCCTCTGGTAAATCCGCTCATGCAGCCGTACGCTCCTCCGAGCACACGGATATTGGTCCAGAGATACTCATATCCCATGATGACACGCAGGATACGGAGCGCACCGTGGTACTCATGTCCGGGGCTGCGGAAATTTCCGGCCTGGGCTACGTACTGTACCAGGGAGGAAGTCAGAAATCCTTCATTGTGACCTGCCTCAGGTACTGCCGTCTTCGGCACTGCATCTTCCTTCTTCTCCTGACGTTCACTCCATCTAGCCAGCTTTTCAAGGAAGCTGCGAACTCCTGCCTCAACTTCCGGAAGCACCTCCCTCTCTGCGGTCAGATTGACCATCAGTCTCTCCTTCTTCAGGATCATGCCAAGCAGCGTTTTCAGATCATCGATCAGATCTTCGCTGCTCTGCTCAAAGGATTCTTCCACAGCCTCGATCATTTTATAGAAGGAAATACCCTTGACCTGATCTGCGAAAGCACTGCTCTTTGAGAAATAGGACTTTGCACGGGTCGCAGCCGCAGAATGTCCGCTGCTGAGCAGCCCCTGCTGCAGTCTGGATTTGATGCGGGCAACGATCTCGTGAAGACGCTTCGTATCCTCCAGCTTTGAGCTGAAGAGGATCTCCTCGATCATGCGGAAGACAAAGTCTGTCTGCTCATAGAGGAACTTTGCATTTACCTCCAGTTTTCTGGAGATCTCTCCCGGTTCTCCTTCCTTTGCATAGGAATTCAGGGTGGTGTAAATGCCGCCGGAGTAGATATTGATCTCATTGCTCAGATCACGGTATCCATAGTGCTCTGTATCCACCAGTCCGAGCACACTCTTCAGCAGTCCGAGGACTCCGTTGAACTTCTCCGGAATGCCTTCCAGATCAAACAGCAGATTCAGATATGCGATTCCGTTGGTATCCACCTCCTGGTACAGCAGCAGTGTGTCATCCACTCTGCGCTCCTCGTTGCTGAAATCCAGAGCCTTCTTCTCGATGTCTGAGCGCTTCAGCAGCGGAATCTTCTCCAGCTCCTCCTCCGTGGACGGGGTCTCCTGGAAGGCGCGCAGTCTGGCTGTCTTCTCTGCCATCTTTGCAAGCTCTTCCTCAGAGAGGGTCTCCTTGAAGGCTGCCAGCTTCTGCTGTACCTCCGCATCCTCCTCCGCAGTCAGTCCCTTTTTCGGGGTCATCACGATCAGAGATGCATGCGGATTGTCCAGCAGATAGGTCTCGATCAGCTTCTCAAAATAGTCCGTCTCCACCTGCTCTTTTAAGAAACTGCAGATCTCCAGCTGACGCAGATAATCAAACGGTGCATTCTCATCGTAGAGCCAGCTGTCAAAGGTATCAATACCGTACATCAGTCCCTTCGGATAGCTGCCGTAGTCTGCCTCGCGGAAACGGAACTCGAAATTGTTGATCGCCGCCAGCAGTGCCTTTTTCTCGATACCGTTCTTTACCTGCTCACGCAGTACGCGATCAATGATCGCAAGGAATTCCTCCTTCTTCTCCGGATCGGAATTTTTCGCCACGATGGAGAAATACGGCTGACGGATACCGCTGTCATAGCCGCCCTCAATGTCCTTGCCGACACCTGCATCAAGCAGTGCCTGTTTCAGAACTGCTCCAGGTGCAGACAGCAGTACATATTCGATCATGGACATTGCCGCGGACAGCTTCACATCCAGAACATCGCCGGTCACCATGCTGTAGGCAAGATAGGTATTTTCCTTCTCCTCGTCTGAATCAGCGATGGAGTAGCTGCGGTTCAGATCTCTTCTCTTCGCAAACGGCTGCTGCAGGGTGATCTCGGAATTCACGGTGATCGCATCAAAATGGCTTAAATACTCACGATCCAGCCATTCCAGACGCTCCTCCATATCCATATCTCCGTAGAGATAGATATAGCAGTTTGACGGGTGATAATATTTTCCGTGGAAAGCCAGGAAATTCTCGTAGGTCAGCTCCGGGATCACCTTCGGATCTCCGCCGGATTCAATACCGTAGGTGGTATCCGGGAAGAGGGAATTCATGATCTCACGCTCCAGGACACCGTCCGGTGAGGAGAATGCACCCTTCATCTCATTGTAAACAACACCGTTGTAGGTGATCTCATCCTCCGGCTGCTCAAGTACATAGCTCCAGCCCTCCTGACGGAAGATCTCCTCTTTTTCGTAGATATTCGGATAAAACACTGCATCCATATAGACATGCATCAGGTTGCAGAAATCCTGGAAGTTACAGCTGGCAATTGGATACATTGTTTTATCCGGATAAGTAATTGCATTCAGGAAGGTATTCAACGAACCCTTCACCAGCTCCACAAACGGATCCTTCGACGGAAACTTTCTGCTTCCGCAGAGCACGCTGTGCTCCAGGATATGCGCCACACCGGTACTGTCTGTCGGCGGTGTGCGGAAGCAAATATCAAAGACCTTGTTCGGATCATCATTTTCCAGAATCAGCACTCTCGCCCCGCTCTTTTTATGGCGAAGCAGTGTACCCTTACTCTTTACATCTGTGATCTCCTCAGTCTTAACTATGTCATACTGCGGTAAACTGCGAAACATTCTATACCCTCCAACTTGATTGATGAGAAAGGGCTGACGCGACGCGCCAGCCCCCTCTTTTTTCTATTTCTGATTATACTGTCTTACCGATCGTATTACTCTTTGTCAGCAGCATACATGGTAACCAGCTTGTTCAGGTGTGCATACTTCTCCTTAGCCTCAGACTCGGACTTAGCAAAGAGTCTCTCTGCCTTCTCCTTGTTTGCACGCATCAGGGAGTTGTAACGTACCTCACCATTCAGGAACTCCTGGTATCCAGCATACTCCGGAGCCTTGCTGTCTAAGCTGAATGCATCCTTGCCTTCAGCAGCAAGAGCCGGGTTGAATCTGAAGTTGTACCAGTAACCGGACTTAACAGCCAGCTCTTCCTCGGTCTGAGCCTTGCTCATACCCTTCTTGATACCGTGGTTGATACACGGAGCGTAAGCGATGATCAGGGACGGTCCCGGATATGCCTCTGCCTCTGCAAGAGCCTTAACAGTCTGGTTGTAGTCAGCACCCATAGCGATCTGTGCTACATATACATAACCATAGGTCATAGCGATACCAGCCAGATCTTTCTTCTTAACTTCCTTACCGCCTGCTGCGAACTGTGCTACTGCACCGGTCGGAGTAGACTTGGAAGACTGTCCACCTGTGTTAGAGTAAACCTCGGTATCGAATACCAGAACGTTGATATCCTGACCGCTTGCCAGAACGTGGTCAACGCCGCCGAATCCGATATCGTAAGCCCATCCGTCACCACCGAAGATCCACTGGGACTTCTTAGCAAGGTAATCCTTACCAGCGAGGATGTCAGCTGCTGCTGCACTGTTGTCAGCCTCAAGAGCTGCGATCAGCTTATCGGTAGCTGCACCGTTGGTTGCGCCAACAGCGTAGGTATCGATCCACTCAGCTGCTGCTGCCTTCAGATCTGCGCTTGCCTCGCCCTCAGCCAGAGCAACGACTTTCTTCTTCAGGCCTTCACGAAGTGCCTTCTGAGCCAGGAACATACCGTAACCGAACTCAGCGTTATCCTCGAACAGGGAGTTGCCCCATGCAGGACCCTGACCCTTAGCATTTACAGTGTACGGTGTAGACGGTGAAGAGTTACCCCAGATAGAGGAGCATCCTGTTGCGTTTGCAAGATACATTCTGTCACCGAACAGCTGAGTAACCAGCTTAGCGTACGGAGTCTCACCACAACCTGCGCATGCGCCTGAGAACTCAAGCAGCGGCTGTTTGAACTGAGATCCCTTTACGGTGTTCTCTTTGAACTTCTCGATAACATCTTCCTTGATCGGAAGCTCTACAGCGTAATCGTAGTACTTCTGAGTATCTGCGTTTGCTTCCATGTTCTCCATAGCCAGTGCCTTTGCACCCTTCTTGCCCGGGCAGACATTTGCACAGGAACCGCATCCGGTACAGTCGTAAGCGGATACTACCATAGCGAACTTGTAATCAGCCATACCGGTCATCGGCAGAGTCTTCAGTCCTTCCGGAGCTGCTGCTACCTCAGCATCGGTCATAGCGATCGGACGGATAACTGCGTGCGGGCAGACATAAGCACATCTGTTACACTGGATACAGTTCTCCGGATTCCATACCGGGATATCTACTGCGATACCACGTTTCTCGAATGCAGCAGAACCGGACGGTGTAGAACCATCTACATACTCCTTGAAGGCAGATACCGGAAGAGAGTTACCCTCCTGAGCATTTACCTTGCTCTGAATGTTATTTACGAAATCAACAACGTCCTGTCTGGATCCGGTTGCAACCTTAACTGCAAGACCTTCATCCTGAGCGTCTTTCCAGCTCTCCGGAACGTTGATCTCAACTACCTGCTTAGCACCTGCGTCGATAGCATCGTAGTTCATCTGAACGATAGCATCACCCTTACGGCCATAGGTAGCCTTTGCAGCAGCCTTCATCAGCTCGATAGCCTGCTCCTCCGGAATGATGTTAGCCAGTTTGAAGAATGCAGACTGCAGAACGGTGTTGATACGTCCGCCAAGTCCGATCTCCTTACCGATCTTGATACCGT